>CALCPC010000607.1 GCA_937900975.1 uncultured Paracoccaceae bacterium | reverse complement strand
CGGCGGCTTCTAAGATCGGCTCGAAATGGTCGAAATCCTCGGGCAGTTGGTCAAAGCAGAAATCCTCGGCGATCCCATCCATGCCCCAGGGTTTCGCCCGCGGCTCGAACGCGCCAAGCAGGATTTTGCCGGCGTCCTCCTTGTAATAGGCGCACTCATCCGGGACGCGCAGCACGGGCAGTTGTCCAAGCCCGGCGATGCCCTCGGTGACGATGTAGAAATGCTCACAAGCATGCAGCGGCAGGCCGACGCCCGATTGCCGCGCCAGGTCGCGCCCCCACTTGCCGGCGCAATTGACGACCATATCGGCCGCGATATGGCCCGTCGCGTCGCCAGAGGCCCAATCGACACCCGTCACGCGTCCGTCCCGCGTGGCGACGCCCGTCACCTTCACACCCTCTTGGATCTTCACGCCCCGGCTGCGGGCGCCGCGCGCCAGGGCCAGCGCCACATTCGCGGGATCGGCTTGGCCATCCTTCGGCAGCCAAACCCCCGCCGTGACGCCATCGGTGTTCAGATGCGGGTAGCGCGCCGCAACCTCTGCTGGCGACAATTCCTCGACCGCGACGCCATAAACGCGGGCCAACCCGGCCTGGCGCAGGATCTCCTCTTTCCGATGCGCGGTCAGCGCGACCGTGATCGATCCGGATTGGCGGAACCCGGTCGCAAGGCCCGTCTCGGCCTCAAGCTCTGTGTAAAGATCGGTGGAGTATTTGGCGAGCCGGGTCATATTCTGGCTCGCCCGAAGTTGCGCGACCAGGCCCGCTGCATGCCAAGTGGTGCCAGAGGTAAGCTGCTTGCGCTCCAACAACACAACATCGGACCAGCCGAGTTTCGCCAGATGGTAGGCGACAGAACACCCGGAGATACCACCGCCGATAATGACCACACGGGCCTGATTGGGGAGGGAGGTCATGATCGAGCGGTCCTTTAAGGCTGAAACATCGCAACAGCTTTGCACGCCGGTTCACGCCCGTCCATCGGCCAGACGAAAGGCCGCGGCGATTGCGCCCTTTCGTGTGGCTTGAACGGCGAAAAGCAAAGGCAAAAGGCAGGCGCCGCCAGGTGCCCTCAGTCCAAGCGGTCGAGGAGCCGCGACAGGATGTCGAAAATCTCGCCGATCTGGTCCTCTGAAATGATGAGCGGCGGCGAAAGGGCGATCACATCGCCCGCAGCCCGGATCATCAGCGCCTCCCCCCCTGCCGTCATAAGCGCGTCCTTCCCCCGCGCGCCGGGCTTGCCCGGCCGCGCGGCCAGCTCAATCCCGACAACAAGGCCAAGATTGCGGACATCGATGACATGGGGCCTGCCCCGAAGGCTGTGCGCCGCGGCCTCCATCACCGGCGCCATGGCCGCGGCACGCTGAAAAAGCTGCTCCTCCGCATAGATCTCCAAGGTCGCCAGCCCCGCCGCAGCGGCAAGCGGATGACCGGAATAGGTATAACCGTGGAAAAGCTCGATCGGCGTTTTCGCGTTCTCAAGCGCGGCCTCATAGATCGTGTCGCGCACCGCAACCGCCCCCATCGGCACGGCGGCGTTGGTCAGCCCCTTGGCCAGCGTCATGATGTCGGGCGTCACGCCCAAAACCTCTGCCGCGGTGGCGCCGCCCAGCCGCCCAAAGCCCGAAATCACCTCGTCGAAGATCAAAAGGATGCCGTGCCGGTCGCAGATCTCGCGCAGCTTTTGAAGATAGCCGACGGGCGGCGGCAGCACGCCGGTTGCCCCGGCCAAAGGCTCGACAATCACGGCGGCGATGGTGTCGGGGCCGTGCAGGGCGCACAACCGCTCCAAATCCTCGGCAAGCTCAGCACCCTGGGCGGGGCAGCCGCGGCTGAACGCGTTCCGCCCTAAATCCCGCGTGAGGCGCATGTGGTCGCCCCCCGTCAAGCGCGCGAAGAAAAGCTGTAGCTAGGGCACA
>CALCPC010000606.1 GCA_937900975.1 uncultured Paracoccaceae bacterium | reverse complement strand
AAGCCGCCCATATGGGCGGTTTTTTCTGTTCTGGTGCACCTTTTTGTGGAAAAATTAGTGTGGGCCAAATGGCAGATCTGCCCGCCGCGCAGTTTCTGAAAGCCCATAAAAACACGGGCTTTCAGGAAACGAGTGGCAAACCATTGGTTGGTTTTACAAAAGGGCTTTTTCGCGGATTTTGGGAAAGAGTTTGAACCCAAGCCCGGGCGCCTACGACAGATCCTTGCAGCCGCGATCCTCGCGGCTGCGGGCGAGCGGAGGAAGCGATGGACGACGCAGACACAATGCGGGTTGGGCGCGCCTGAGCGCGGCGCTGGAGGCCGAGCGGGCACCGGCCAACACCAACCGACGGCCGTCGATGCTTCAGGCCGCGGCCATCGCGGCGTTGGCAATCGGGACCTGGCAACTGATCGCGGTCCCAAACTTGCCGGTGACCGGCGGCGCGTATCTGGAACCGGCAAGCGATGCGGCGGTGGGCGATGTGGCCTTGCGCGTCGCATTTGCCGATGCGGCACCGCTTTCTGCGGTTACGGCGATCCTGACATCGACCGGCGCCCGGGTTGTCGACGGTCCAACCGCGCTGGGCTTTTTCACGCTGACCTTCCCCGACCCCGCCGCCCGCGACGCCGCCGAAGCGGCGTTCGCGGCGGCGCCTGAATTGGTCATGACAGTCACCCGCCCCTAAGGACCTTCCCCGAAATGAGTTGAGCGGTATCAGAGGGTTGGGGTTCACGTCGGTTTGCAACGGCTGACGGAGGCACGATGCCCTGGGACGATATTGTCCGCGCAAAGTACGCACGGCGCTATGCAGGCGACCCGATGGGCCGGGAATGGGCCTTGATCGTCCCTTTCATGCGGGATCGGCGCTGTCTCGGCCGACCGTGCACGACCGATCTGCGCGAGGTGATGAAGGCGACCCTCTCCATCGCCTCGACGGGGTGTCGCCGGCGCTATCTGCCGACGGCGTTTCCGCCCGTTTCGACCGGGCAGCGATACGTCTGTCGCAGGCGGGACGAAGGCTTCTGGTCTGCAATCTACCCTGCGCGGGTCATCGCGGCGCGGGAGTGGGAGAGCCGCGATGCCTGGCCCACAGCAGGCGTGATCGACTGTCAAAGCGAGAAAACGACAGAGGCGTGCGGGATTTGCGGCTAGGACGCCGGCAAACGGATCTGGGGCCGCAAGCGCCACAGCGGGATTGACACGCTCAGCCCGATGGTCGGCCGCGTCATCCACAGCGCCAGCCTTCAGGATCGCGACGGCGCGCCGCTCCTGCTGGCCTCGATTAGAGCAATTTCCATTCACCTTGGATCAGAAATCGCTGTCTCAAGATCAGCAGGATGCTGATCTTGAAC
>CALCPC010000605.1 GCA_937900975.1 uncultured Paracoccaceae bacterium | reverse complement strand
CCCGCACGCACCAGGTTAAAGGGCCAAGCCGCGCTTTCCCGCAGCAGTACCGCAAGGGCGGCGCGCGGGCTTTGCGGCAGCGGGCGGGCCATCGCCGTGCCCACGACCCGCAGCCCCGCCCAGCGCGCGGAAAGACGGCTGCGGGGCAGGTGAAAGCCATCCGTGACCAAAAGAACACGGCCAAGCCCCGCATCGGCGAGGATCGGCGCGGCGAAGGTCAGGTTCTGCAGCGTGGATTGCGCCCGACGCTCCAACAAAAGCGCCGCGCGGGGCACACCTGCGGCATGGGCCGCATCGGCCATGCTGTCGGCGGCGGTCGGCCCGTCCGGCAGAACCGGCCCCCCCGACACCAGTATGCTGGGCGCCCGCCCCGCCCGCCACAGCGCGACCGCGGTCGAAACGCGCGCAATGCTGGAGCGGCGGCGCCGCCCATCCGCCTCCATTCCCGCACCGAGCACCAGGATGACGTCGGCCGCCACCGGCTGCGGCGCCACGCTTCGGGCCCGCATCAGCGCAGCCGCGCCAAGAAGCGCCGCGCCAAGCCACCACGCCAGAAGCGCCGCAAGCGCAAGCGTAAGCATCAGCCGCATCGCCGCGGCCCGCCGCGCCTAGCCCCCGTCATCGCGCAGCGCACGGCGCAAGATCTTGCCCGTGGCCGTCATCGGAAGCGTGTCGCGGAACACAATCTCGCGCGGGGCCATATGCGGCGACAGCCGGTCGCGCACATGCGCGATCAAGGCTTCGGGGGCAATCGGCTCTGCCGCGACGACAAAGGCTCGAACGATTTCGGTGCGCACCGGATCGGGCACGCCGATGACCGCGGCCATCGCAACCGCGGGGTGGGCGGTCAGGCATTGCTCAATCTCCGTCGGCCCGATCCGGTAGCCCGAGGAGGTGATGACATCATCGCTGCGCGCCGAAAAATAAACATAGCCCTCGGCATCCATGCGCCCTTCGTCGCCCGTGCGCATCCAGTCGCCGATGAATTTTTCGGCGGTTTTCTCCGGTCGGTTCCAGTAGCCCAGAAACATGGCGGGGTCGGGCCGGCGCACAGCGATCTCACCCGTTGCGTCGGGCGGAAGGGGGGTTCCGTCGGCGTCGATCACGGCAACGCTGTGGCCCGGCACCGCACGCCCGGTCGAGCCGGGGCGCACCGGCGCCACGCTGGCTGTGTTGGCCAGCACCAGGTTGCACTCCGTCTGGCCGTAGAATTCGTTGATTGTCTGGCCCAGCGCCGCCTGGCCCCAGGCGACCATCTCGGCGCCGAGTGCCTCGCCGCCGCTGGCCACCGATCGCAGGTTCAGCGGCGCCCGCGGCGGCGACTGGCGCATCAGCTTCAGCGCGGTCGGCGGCAGGAAGGTGTTGCGCACGCCCAGCCTCTCGATCAGCCAATAGGCGCGTTCGGGATCGAATTTGGCAAAGCGGTGGGCGACCAAGGGCACTCCGTAGAGAAGTGCGGGCAGCATCACATTGGTCAGACCGCCCATCCAGGCCCAATCGGCCGGCGTCCAAAGGCAATCGCCAGGCTGGGGAAAGAATTCATGCGGCAGTTCGACGCCCGGCAGATGGCCGATCAAAACCCGGTGGGCGTGGAGCGCCCCCTTCGGCGGCCCGGTTGTGCCGGAGGTGTAGGAGAGAAAGGCGGGCGTGTCGGGGGGCGTTGCGCGACGCGCCGCGCTGTCGCGGGCCATCGCGCATTCCGCATGAAAGTCGCGCGCCCCGTCGCCCGGTCGGTCGCCCGGTCCGTCGCCCGGTCCATAGGTTGGAAACGCCCACGCCAGCGCGGGCAGGTCCGCCCGGATACCGGCCAGCTTCGGCAGGTTCGCCGCGTCTGTGACAATGGCGCGCGCGCCCGAATCGGCCAGCCGAAACGCCAGACCGTCCGCGCCGAAGAGCGTGAACAGAGGGACGACAATGGCGCCAAGGCGGTAGGCGCCCAGATGGACGATAATCGTCTCGGGCGCTTGCGGCAGCAAAATCGCCACCCGGTCGCCCGCGCCCACCCCATGTGCCGCCAGCATCGTCGCGCATTGTGCGCCAGCGCGGTCGAGATCGCGGTAGCGCCAGGTTTGTACACGGTCCGCGCCGTCCAGCATTTTGAGCGCGACCCGCTCCGGCGCCGTCCGCGCCCAGTGCCCAACGCTCGCCTCCGCGATGTTGAACGCCGCGGGGCGGGGCCAGCGGAATGCGGTTTGCAGCGCGCTCCAACTCTCCCGCCGGGCCAAAAGCGGTGTTGCGATCATCGGTCTGTCCCCTCTTTGGCGCCAGTGCTGTGTTGTTTTGGCTGCGGCGCGCGACAGTTTGGAATGGGACGGTGCGGTCGAGCAAGAGGTCTATGCCGCGCGCCAGGGCTGATGTCTCACCGGGCCTGCCGGATGAGCGCTGCCAAAAACAAAGCGCCTTGCGGTCCCGCCCGGCGCGGCTTTGGTGTAAGTCCACCCCGGCGGCGCTGCAGGTGTCAGCCCGGCGCCGGGGCGCTGCAGGTGTCAGCCCGGCGCCGGGGAGCCGCAGGTGGCAGTTCGGCGCAGGGCGGCTTTGGTTTCAGTCCAACGCGACGGCGCCGCAAGTTTGGGTCTGGCGCGGGGGTGCCGCAAGGCCTCGTCCGGTGCGGGGCACCACAGGTGTCAGATCGGTGTAGGGCGGCTTTGGTTTCAGTCTAACGCGGCGCCGCCGCAAGTGTCGGTTTGGCGCGGGGGCGCCACAGGTGTAAATTTGGCGCGATGACCGCCGTGGGTTTGAGCCGAGGACGGGACGCGCTTTTGATCCTCTTTGGGCGCGCACCGTACGGGCCATCTTCGCGGCTGGCCTACGCGGCGAGCCAATCTTCAGCAAGCCGCGCAAAGGGTCCTATGGGTGCAAGCCGCACCGGGGGCACTGTCGAACCCGGGTCACTCGGACGCCATGGTCGCTGAGGGGGCTTCGGCGCACTAATGACGTTCGGCGCTCATCGGAGCGCTAGAGCCGCTCAGGTGTCGGGATAGCGCGATGACAGCAGGGGGTTAGAGTCGCGGAAGAGCCGCGCTGGTGATCGTAAGTGGACGC
>CALCPC010000604.1 GCA_937900975.1 uncultured Paracoccaceae bacterium | reverse complement strand
TGGTCGCGCCGCGGAAGACCGGGCTGATCGCTTGCGCGCTTGCGCTTGCCGGCGGCGACGCAGCGTTGGTTCTGGCCGAACCCTCCGATGCGGTCGGTCTCTTGGCACCGGACGACGCCGAAATGCCTTACCGTTGCCAAGCCATTCGTAGCGCCCCGGGCGCCGCCGACCACGCTGCGCGGCCAGAGGGGCGGGCCGATTGGCGCCTCCCTGGCCAGGCTGGCTTGCGTCCCGCGCAGCCGCATGGTGCCGCAAGGCAGGTTTGGCACCACGATGACGACGCGCGCCTCACCTCAACCAAAACAAACCAAGCAGATCGCTCCGCACGCTTGCGCCGCCGGATTTTGTAAGGACAGCGAGGCTGGACAAAGGCCGTATGAAGCCGGCATGCAACCGACGGATCCTCCCCAAGGTTTGGGGACGGTGGTGGCTCAGGTCGCGCTGCCTCCGCGCCCGGTGGGCTTACCGCGCCAGCCTTGCGGTTCGGCTTATGTGCAGCACGGGCGGGCGAACGGCGTTCTGGGGGTGGCCGGAATGCCAGTGTGCGGCACTCCCGCGTCGACGATCTGGCCCCCCCGCGCCTTACGGCAGATTGTCCCGGGCGGATCTCTGCGCCACCCGACCGCCAAACCTGCCCATACCTTGGGAAACGGTCGGATCACTGCGGCAGGTCCGCAAAGCGCGCGGTCAGCAACTACGCCACGCAAGGGACACAAGGCGTGGGCTTCGGACGGGGGAAGTGGCGGACCGAGGAGGATTCGAACCCCCGACCCCTTGATTCGTAGTCAAGTACTCTATCCAGCTGAGCTATCGGTCCGTAACGGGATGTCTAGAGCGGCTGCCGTCTGTTTGCAAGGCGAAAGCCCGTCGGCTAGGCCGCCATGTCGCGGCGGTTGGGCAAGATGATGACAAAGCGGGTGCCCTTGGCCGAGGTTTCAACAAGGTCGAGCCGACCGCCATGGCCCTTGATCAATTCCGCTGCGATGGCGAGGCCGAGACCGGTGCCACCCCGCCGGGCACCGCCTTGGAACGGTTGGAAAAGGTGGTCGATTGCCTTTTGCGGCAGACCGGGCCCGGTGTCGGCGATCTCGACCACGCAACCCTCGGGGCCAAGACCGGCGGCAACGCGGATTTCTCCCCCCTTGCCGGTGGCGGCGATGGCCTGGTGGGCGTTGCGGATTAGGTTTGAGAACACGCGGTAAAGCTGGTCGCCATCGGCGATCACCTCCAGCGTTTCGGGGATGTCCATGATCAGACGGACCCCGTCCTCGGCTGTCTGCAGCCGATCGCCCTCCAGCACATCGGAGACGATCCGCATCAAAGGCTGCGGGCCAAGCACGGGGGGCGGTTCCTCGGCCTTGCCGAAGGCGAGGGTGCGCTCGCACAGGTTGATCGCGCGGTCGAGCGAGCCCAAAAGCTTTGGCGCGACCCGCGCCACCGCCGGATCCCGCGACGTGTCGCGCCGGTCGGCCAGGAGTTGCGCGGTCGTCAGAATGTTGCGCAGATCGTGGCTGATCCGGCTGACCGCGCCGCCGACGCCCGCCAGGCGCTCTTTATGGCGCAGCGATCCGGTCAACTGCGTCTGAAGATCGGCCAGCGCGACCTCCGCCTCGCGCAATTCTGTAATTTTAGAGGTGGGCCGGATGATCCGACGCGCATCCTCGGGGTCGTCGCGATAGTCGGTCATGTGGCTGACCACCCGCTTGATCGGCAGCACCATGACACTGCGCACAGCGATCAGCAAAAGGGTTGCCGTCATGACCGAAATACCGAGCGAGAGCCAGAAGATCCCCACACCGTAATCGACCATCGCCCGGCGCAGCGGCGCCTCGCGCAGCGTCACCTCAATCTTCATTCCGTCGCCTGACACAGGCTCTCCGATCACGCGGACAATCCGATCCTCGGGCGAAAAAAGCACCGTCAGCGCGTCCCGGATCAGCGCGGCAAAGTTGGCAGTTCGCAGATCATAGCTCTGTTTAACCATCGAGGGCAGTTCGGAATTCAGCATAAGCTGGCGCATCGAATCCCGCCGCAGCACAACGTTCAAAACCTCGGCGTTGTCCAACAGCTCCCGCTCTAGCCCCGGGTCCACCATCAAATCGTCATCGGCCAAAAGCGCGAGCGATGCGATCTGCGCCAGATCGAGACGGCTTTGCAGATAGTCCAGCCGAAAGCGCGCGACCGAGGGCACGAATATCAGGACTTCGGCGATCATCACAAAGATCACCGTCAGCACCACAAACCGACCGGTCAGACTTTTGAACGGGCGCCCCATCCCTACCTCTTGGCTCTTGCTCAAACGATAGGCACGGCGTGCCGTCAGGGCAACCCGATCCGCGGAAGACCGGGCTGCGACACAAGGCGAAACGCGCCGCGCAAAATTGGGCTAGAAGCGCTGAACAAAGCGCACGAACCGCTTCACCCACTCATTTTCGAACAACCGCGGGACATAGTATTGCCCGGCCGCGCGCTTGTTCAACTCCCCCAAGGTCGGATACGGCGCGACCATGTTGGCGACGGCGCCGATCTTCAGCTTGTTGGCCAGGACCAGCGCCCAAAGGTTGATCAGCTCTCCCGCTTGCGCCCCGACGATGCTGGCGCCGACGGGCCGGCCCTTGACGACCATGACTTTAACCAAGCCTTCGGTTTTCCGTTCTGTCCGGGCGCGGTCGTTTTCCGCATAGGGAAAGCGCAGAACCTCAAGCGCGCTGCCATGCGCGGCCTTTGCTTCGGCCTCCGTCAGGCCCACCTGCGCCATCTCAGGCTCAGTATACGTCACCCAAGGGATGTGGCCCGTCGCGGCCTTTGACGGCAGCCCGAACAGCGCCGAACGGATGACGATGCCCGCGTGATAGCCCGCAACATGGGTAAACTGCAGCCCGCCGGCGGCATCGCCGATGGCATAGACCTTGGGGTTGGTGGTCTTCAGACTGGCATCGGTTTTAATGCCGGTTCGCGTAGTCTCGATCCCCGCTTTGGCAAGGTCGAGCCCGTCGGTCACGGCCTTCCGCCCGACAGCGATCAAAAGGTGGCTGCCGGTATAGGCCGTGCCCTCTTCGGTCTCTATGGTCACGGCACCGCCGCCGCCGCCGACGCTTTTGGCCTTAGCGCCCTCGACAATTGTGACGCCTTCGGCGCGAAGCCGGGCCAGCGCCACCGCCGCCATTTCGGGATCGTCGCGGCCGAGGGCGCGGGCACCCTCCAGCACCGTCACTTGGGAGCCGAGCCGGACATGCGCTTGCGCCATCTCAAGCCCGATCGGCCCACCACCGATGATGATCAGGTGTTCGGGCTTTTCCAAAAGCTCAAAGATCGTCTCGTTGGTGTGGTAGGGCACATCCGAGAGGCCTGGGATCGGCGGAACGAAGGCGGTGGAGCCGGTGGCGATCACGATCCGTCTTGCGGTGATCTCTGTCTCACCGGCCTTGACGGTTTGGGGGCCTATAAAACGGCCATGCTCGGTGATCACGCGCACGCCAAGCCCTTCGAACCGCTCCACGCTGTCATGGGGGGCGATGCCGGCGATAACGTCGGCGACATGCGCTTTGGCGGCGGCATAGTCGACCTCGGGCGTCTGCGGCGCGACGCCAAAGATCTGACCGGTGCCAAAGGCATGGGCGTGCTTGGCCGAGGCGATCAGCGCCTTTGACGGCACGCAGCCGTAATTGAGGCAGTCGCCGCCCATCTTGGCCTTTTCAAGGAGCGTCACATCGGCCCCCATCTGCGCAGCGCCGGCGGCGACCGACAAGCCGCCTGAACCGCCGCCGATCACCAGAAGATCGGTTTTGATCTGGGCCGCCATCACTCTGCCCCCCCTTTGCGCAGCGCTTTCAGCGCGATGGGCAGCGCGGACAGAACGCAAAGGCCAAGGATCGGCCCAAGGACGTGCCATTCAAAGAGGATGCCAAGATCCGGGGTTTCGCCCGCGGCGAAAACCTCCCCCAACCCCGCACCGACCCAGGTATAAACCAGCGTGCCGGGCATGATCCCAAAAAACGTCGTCAGGGCATAGTTTCGAAGCTTCACCCCGAAAAGCGCCGGGGCAAGATTGGCGACAAAGAACGGGATCGCCGGCACCAGCCGCATGAGAAGAAGATAGCTGACCTCGTTCTCGCGCAGCCCATCGCGGATCCGCGCCATGGTGCCAGAGCCCGCGTCCATCCGCCGGCTAAGAGCCTCCCCCAGACCGAATCGCGCGGCGGTAAAGATCGCAACGGCGCCAAGCGTGGCGCCGGTGATGGTCAGAAGCGTCCCCGCGAAAAGACCGAAAAGAAAGCCGCCCGTCAGCGTCATCAAAAGCGCGCCGGGCAGCGAAAACGCGACCACAAGGACATAGGCCAGCGCGTAAGTCGCGGCGGCCAGGGTGTAAGAACCGTCGCGCCAGGCTATCAGCGCCTCTCGATTGGCGGCGAGGGTTTCGAAGCTGAAGACATCGCGATAGGCAAAGCCGATGCCCGCGACGACCACAATAGCGCCAAGGGGCAGCAGCCGGCGCAGGTTCAGCGCAACCGGGGTTTTCGTCTCTGTCGACATGCGTTTGCCTTTCATGATTGCTTTGTCGCCCAAATGCCGCCAAAGCGCGAGCGGTGACAGGGGGGCTCACGCCCGATTGATGGGAGACCGCGATATGTTACCGGACAGCGGGTTTGACGGGGCTTCGCCTCACAAAAACGCGACAAAAGCCGCCGCTTGGGTCACAAACCCGCGTGTCGACGGATTGACTTCGCGCCATCCGCCGCGTACCCACACGGCCTGGAATTCAAGCGCAGGCGAGGGCCGCGCAGGCCGTGCCGCACACGGCCATATGACGCCGCTGGTGGAGACAGACCGATGCAACGCACTTTTCAGCCAAGCAACCGTGTGCGCAAGAACCGCCACGGCTTTCGCGCGCGCATGGCCACCAAGAACGGCCGCAAGATCCTGAACCGGCGCCGTGCCCAGGGCCGCAAGCGTCTCTCAGCCTGACCCGGCGGCCGCGGCGCAGGTGCTGCGCTTGCGGCGGCGGGCAGAGTTTTTGCGCGCCGCCCGGGGGCGAAAACACGCGGCCCCCGGTCTGATCTTGCAGGCCTATCTGAGGCGTGCAGACGATCCCGGCACGGCAATCCGCGCCGGGTTCACATGCTCAAAAAAAGTTGGCAATGCCGTCGCGCGCAACCGGGCCAAACGCCGGCTGCGGGCTGTCGCGGCGGATCTTTTGCCCACATTGGGGCACCAGGGTTGGGATTATGTGTTGATCGGGCGGCGGGACGTCACCGCCAACCGTCCTTACAGAGCGCTCCAAAACGATCTTCGCGCAGCCCTGGCCCGTGTCCATGGCAGGCCGGGATGAGCCCCGCAGCCTGGCTTTTGTCGGTGCCCGTGCGCGCCTATCGGTTGATCGGCAGCCCGTGGGTCGGACACGGGTGCCGGTTTCACCCCACATGCTCAGCCTACGCGCTGGAGGCGTTGGAGCGGCACGGCGCGGTTTACGGCGGCTGGCTGGCGCTGCGCCGGCTTTTGCGCTGTCACCCATGGGGTGGATCGGGGGTCGACAATGTCCCAGACTGAACACGCAGAGGTCACGATCCACAGGCTTCGGGCCCTGGGCGGAGATTGGATGGAAAAGATCGCCGAGGAGGTCTTCGACCATCGGGTTACTCGGTCAAGGCTGCAGGCCTTTCTGGCCGACCCGACGCGGGCCTTGGTGATCGCGGCCAAAAACGGCGCGGTCGTGGGCCAGCTTCGCGCGCATCTGATCCTGCACCCCGATCAGGGGCCCGAATGCCTGATCGAAAATCTTGGCGTCAGCCCCGCCCAGCAGCGCCAAGGGATCGCAAGCCGTTTGGTGGCCGAGGCGCTGGCCATAGCCGGAGAATGGGGGTGCGAGGGCGTTTACGTGATGACGGAGCCCGACAATGCGCCGGCGCGGGGCTTTTACGCCGCGCAAGGCTGGTCCGACAGCACCGTCACGCTGTACGATGGCAGGCTGATGCCCCCCAAAACGCCAAGTTAAGCCTTCCCCCAGTGCCGGACGCCCACCGTGCAGACCGTCGCGCGGCGCGGGGGGGGGGGGGCGGGGGGGGGGCGCGGGGGGGGGGGCGGGCGGCGGGGGGGGCGCGCCC
>CALCPC010000603.1 GCA_937900975.1 uncultured Paracoccaceae bacterium | reverse complement strand
TTTGCCATCGCGCGGCGCTAAGCCTGACGGCCAAGATCGCCC
Organism: uncultured Paracoccaceae bacterium; assembly: GCA_937900975.1. Taxonomy (GTDB): domain Bacteria; phylum Pseudomonadota; class Alphaproteobacteria; order Rhodobacterales; family Rhodobacteraceae; genus Algicella. Next base: position 3,564 of record CALCPC010000603.1, on the reverse strand, counting down.
GCAACCGCAAGCTTTTGGATGCGACCGATCCTGCAGCGCTCTCTGCCCGGGTTGAGACGGTCGAGGCGCAGACCGTGCTGTTGAACCGTGCGGCGCTGGCCCTGACCGGGAAGCTGAACGACAACCGCAAATCTGTCACGGCGCTTGATGGGATCGGCGGGCGGGTCGATACTTTGGAGGCGCGCACGACGCTGCTTGACCGCGCGGCGCTGTCTCTGGCGGGCAAGCTGGAGCGCGCGCGGGACAGTAAAGAGGAGCTGACGGGGGATCTGAGGGCCGGCACGGATGCGGGCATAGGAGATCTTGGCGCGCCGCTAGCGGTGCTGGTTGAGGAGGTCGATGCGCTGAAAACCGCGGGCGCGGGCGCCGCGCCGACGCCGGGCGGTATGGAGGTGCGTATGACGGCGCTGTCGGCCAGTCTTGCCCAAATGGGCCAACGCTATGTGGATCTGACCGGAGAGATCGCGGCCCAAGATGCCCGCATCGATCAGTTGATCGACCTTAACCGCGTGCTTGGCACCGTCCTACAAACCCAACCCGCCGACACGAGGCCCTGACCCGGCAAGCCGCCGAGAGCATTTTCCGTTCAAGCAGAGCCAAACGACATCGGAAAACGCGTTCAAGATCAGCAATATGATGATCTTGAGGCAGCGTTTTCTGGTCCAACGCGAGCGAAGATTGTTCTAGCGCGACCGGCAAACAGCGGCCGTGCCTGCGCGACGGGACCCGCGCGATCACCCCCAGCGGGCACAAACCTGCGGCCCTGCCCGGGCGTCTGCGGGGGCCCGGTGCCTTTGTCGCCCGCGTCTGACAGGCGGTGCCGGGGCGGGCGCGCCCTACCGGTAACGCTCAACCCGGCTGGCGGTGATGGCATACCCGATCTCGGCCAGATCGGTGTCGGTGGCGGCGGTCTCAAAGGCGCCGGTCACGCTGACCGGCTCAAAAAGACCGCTGCTTTGATAAGGCCGGTCGCTCGTGACCAGGACCAACTGGTTCGCGGGGGGCGGCGGCACGTGGATGCAGGCGCCGACATACGGCACCAAGATAAACGAGATGACACCCGTGCCCGCGTATTCCAGCGGCACGATAAAGCCTGGCAGGCGCACGGTCTGACCGTTCCAATCCGTGCGCACCCCGGTGGAGACGGGCTGTTGGCTGGCAAGCGCCGCGTCCTCGTGCTGGATCACACCGCTAAGGGCCGGCGCGGCCGCTGCCGCCGTCCCCTCAGGCATCAGGTCGGCCCAGTCGAGATCGACGACTGTGCCCGCCTTCGGTTGCCGCGGGGCCGCGGCGAAGGCGGCCAGCGCCAGCAGGAGCGGCCGCCGCGAGATCTTGCGCATCACCATTCGTAGGCCTCCAAGTGCTCGGCGGTTAGGGCATAACCCGCCGCCGCGATTTCGGTCGTTTGCAGGGACGTGTCAAGCCGCCCGGTGGCCCAGACCGGATCCCAAAGATCGTCACTCGGCCACGGGTGTTCGGTCGTGACCAGGACCAGCTGGTTCGGCGGCGGCGGCGGCACGTGAATGCAGGCGCCGACATAGGGCACCAGCAAAAACACCGTGACGCCGGCGGAGCTCAGCTCCAATGGGACGATAAAGCCGGGCAGCTTGATCCGCTGACCGGCCAGCGCCTCGTTCAACGCCATCCCGTTTTCATCGAACACGGGCAACCAGGTATCGGCGTCGAGGTCGATCTCCCCCTCGCCGATGATCTCCCCATAAGGCAGGCCGGGCGGGATCAGATCGTTCCAAGTGATCTCCCGCGCTGCAGCGCCCCAGGCCGGGTGCGGCAGGGCACGCGCGCCGAGCGGCCCGGCAAGAAGCCGACGTCGAGGCAGGGTGCGGGGCAGGGTGGGCGACGGGCTGCGGGTCATAACCGCACCATCATACCGTCGGCAAGCGACAGGCGATAGGCGCGCAACGCGGGCAAAAGGCTGACCACCGCGCTTGCCAAGACGACGCCGGCCAGCACCATGGCCTCGCGCAGCCCAGGTGCTGCGATGGGCAGCCACAGCCCGTAGGCGTTGTCGAGACCGGGATGCGCCACAAACAAGCCCGCGTAAAGAAGGCCAAGTCCAAGACCCGCGCCGAGCGCGCCCATCAGCATCGCTTCCAGCACCAAAAGCCCCAGGATCGTCGCCGGACGGGCGCCCATCGCGCGGAAAATCGCCATTTCCCGGCGGCGTTCGTTGAGGCTGGAAAAGATCGTGGCCATCATTCCGATCAGCGCGGTGACCACCACCATGGATTACACGGCCAGCAGCGCCCGCTCGGCGACGCCGACGATCCCCCAAAGCTCTTGCAACGCGACGCCGGGCAGGATCGCCAGAAGCGGCTCTTCCCGGTAGGTGTTGATCGCGCGTTGCAGCGCGAAGGTGCGCAATGGGCTTTCGACGCCGATCAGCGCCGCCGTCACGGCCTTCGGTGTCAGGGTCATCTGGCGGATCTTCTCCACCGGCGTCGATTGGCCGAGGATCTGCGCGCCGCCTTGCCAATCGACATGGATGGCCTCGATCGCCTCAAGGCTGACAATCACCGTGCGGTCGACCGGGGTGCCGGTTTTCTCCAAAATGCCCGAGACGCGAAAGGGCTGGTCTTTGTGTTCGGAAAACGAGGCCAGCCCGTGGGCCACGATAATCGGCTGATCTACGCCGTAGCCAAGGGTTGTGGCGACATCCGCGCCGATCACGGCGTCGAAGAGATCATCCATCACCAGGCCGTCCGCCATGGCAAGCCCGCGCCCCTGGCGATAGCGGTAGTGATCGAAGAACCCCCGGCTTGTGCCCATCACGCGAAACTGGCGGTGGCTGTCGCCCAGCGAAATCGGCACGATCCAGGCCACCTCTGGCCGGTTGGCGATGTCCTGGTAGCTTTCCCAGGTGATGTTGTTGGTGGCGTTGCCGATGCGAAAGACCGAATAAAGCAGCAGTTGAACAGAGCCCGAGCGCGCCCCGACGATCAGATCGGTGCCCGAGATCGTGTCGGCGAAACTGGCCTTGGCGCCGGTGCGGATCTTCTCGACCCCAAGAAAAAGCGCGACAGACAGCGCGATGGCCAGAACGGTCATCGCCACCGTCAACGCCCGCGCATGGAGCGAGCGGAGGGCAAGGCGCACCATCATGCGGCGTCGCGCGTGCTTTGGGCGATGTCGGACAGCGCGACAACCCGGTCGAACCGTTCGGCAAGCCGGGCGTCGTGGGAGACCATCAAAAGTGCGGTGTCTTGTGCGCGCACCTGATCGAAGAGCAGATCGAGAAACGCGCCCTGGCTGCCGGCGTCGAGCGCTGAGGTCGGCTCATCCGCGATGATCAGGGGCGGCGCGCCGATCAACGCCCGGGCGACGGCGACGCGCTGTTGTTGGCCGACGCTTAAGCGCGCGGCGGGTGCGGTCTGCAGCGCGGCGTCGAGGCCAAGCGCCTGGCACAGGGCCGCGATTGTCGCGGGCGGGTCGGCCACCCGGGCCCGGCGCTTGGGCGCAAAACGCAGGGGCAGCATGATGTTATCGTCAACGCTTCCAATAGGCAGCATATTGAACTGTTGGATAATGACGCCAATTGTCTCGGCC
>CALCPC010000602.1 GCA_937900975.1 uncultured Paracoccaceae bacterium | reverse complement strand
TGTTCCAGGTGATCGACGGCGCGCCGGCGCCGGGTGCGGGTGCCATGGCGCCGGTGCTGGCTGGGGTCGATGGCTCGGTGGTCTTCGACGAGGCCGCGGTCAATGCCGGGCTGCAACGGATCGACGCCGACGGGTCCGTGTCGCTGACAGATATGGACAGCGCCGATTTCGACGGCGGGCGCCTTCTGGTCACGCCCATTGTGCTGGGTGTCGAAGGCGGCAATGCGCAGCTTTTGCCCGCGGATGGCGCGGCGCAGGACAGCATCGGCATCCTCGCAGGCGGGGGCGGCGCGGTGAACGGGAGCGACGGGCTTTTGGATGGCACCGTCATCGGCAGCATCCAACAGGACGGCACGGGCGGCACGTTGGAGGTTTTGTTCAACGCCGACGCCACCGCCGAAGGGGTGGAGCGTGTGATCGCCCAGCTTGGCTATGCGAACGCCTCTGACGATCCAGCAGAGCAGCGCCGGATCTCGGTTCAGGTCTCGGACGGCGATGGCGGCAATAGCGGCTCGGCAATCATCGACATCACGATTGTGCCGGAAGTTGACCGCCTCACCGCCCCCAATGACACCGATGCCATCGTCAACAGCTATACCCCGGGCGCACAAACCAACGCTGCGGTTGCGACGCTGTTCGACCCGGTGACGGGCGCGCCCGCGGGCTATGTCATCGTCTGGCAGAGCGCCGATCAAGACCGGCCGCAGGACACAAACCCCGGCATCTACGCCCAGATCTTTGCGCTCGACGGCACGACGGAGGGGGCGGAGTTTCGGATCAACGACTTCACCGAATTTAGCCAGACCGACCCGGAGGTTGTGGGGCTGGTCGGCGGCGGCTTTGTCGTCGGATGGACCGATGACAGTTTCGCCAACCCCGCCGGACTGCCGTTGGGGGAACAGAGCACCGGCGTCTTCGGCCAGGCCTTCGACAATAATGGCTCCGCGACCGGCGATACAGTCCTCATCAACGACGGGACAAGCCAGATCGAAACCGACGTCTCGCTGACCGCGCTTGCCGATGGCGGGTTCGGCGCGACCTGGACGGGCCTCAATTCGGTGTTTGGCCGCACCTTCGATGCAAACGGCACCGCACGAGGGGGGGAGTTCACGCTGCCCACCGGCGCGACCTCGGCCCGGCAATCGGACGTCACGGCGCTGGCCAACGGCACGCTTGCCTTCGTTTGGTCGTCTTCCAACCAGGACATATTTTCCACCGAAGGCGTCTATCTGCGGATCACCGACGGGACCGGGGCGGAGGTTTTGGGCGAAACGCTGGTCAACACGACCGTGCTCGGCGGCCAAAATGACGCGCGGGTCGAGGCGT
>CALCPC010000601.1 GCA_937900975.1 uncultured Paracoccaceae bacterium | reverse complement strand
CTCAAGATACCCCGCATGGCCTGTGCCCGGCGGGAGTGGGATGTTGATGTTTGAACCATCCCCACGGCCCGCACCGGTGTCGGCCGCATACCCTAGATCCATGGGATAATTCCGCTCTTGGTGGAGGGAAATCGTCAGCACATCGGCGTCGTGGTAGTAGATCGCCTCGGTGCCATTGCCGTGGTGGACGTCCCAATCGATCACGGCAAAGCGGCGGGCCAGGCGATCGGCCCGGGCCGCCTCGATGGCGATGGCGATGTTGTTGAGAAGGCAAAAACCATTGGGCCAATCGGGCAGGCAATGGTGGCCCGGCGGTCGAGAGAGCGCGTAGGCGGCACGGTGGTGTCCTTGAAGAACGCTGCGCAGCGCTGCGGCGGCGAGACCGGCAGAAAGGGCTGCGATCTCATACCCGCCGGGCCCAAAGGGCGTTCGAAGCCCGACTTCGCCGCCGCCGGCATCCGACAGCGCCTTGAAGCGTTCAAGATAGGTGGTTTTGTGCACGCGGTTGAGCGCGGCGTCCGAGGCCGGCTCTGCCGACTGGCTGTCGAGCGCGGCCAGAAGCCCGGTCACGCGCAGAAGGTTGACCAGTCGGCGCTTGGTTTCCGGGCTTTCGGGCAGGCCGCCGGCTGCAAGCGGTTGGACAAGGCCGCCGACGGGGGCGGTCAGGGCATAGTTGCCGGCACCATGCCAGAGGCAGCGTTCATCCCAGAAAAAAGCTGTGTCGGGCATGTGGCGGTCCTTCGTTTTGGCGCCAGGGGAGGCTAATCTCAGCCTTCCGTCAAGCATCCGCCCCGCCCCCGAAGAGCGGCCCCCCCTCCCAAACCCGCGCATCCGGGGCGGGGCGGATGCTCGGGCAGTCGGCGCTGCTCTGCACCTCCGGCGCGGAAGCTAGGGGCGCAAGTGTCGCGCGGGAGCTTGGCGGGCTATGGGCCCGGATTTGGGCCCCAGGCAATCCGCGGCTTTGGCGGTGTTAGAGTTCGGCGCGCAGCGCGGCCATCAACGTGCCGAGGAATTCGAAGCTTTTCTCGTCTTTCAGCCGCCCCTCCGCGTCGAACGCGGATCCGCTGGCCGCGATGGTCACTTCCGGCCCCGGCAGCACGCGGGCAAAATGCGGGGTCAGGCAATGTCGCAGCGAAAACTGCGCCCGTTCGCCGCCAGCCCGGCCCGCGGCGGCCGACAGAATAGCGACGGGTTTGTTCTTGAGCGGCGCGTTTCCAGTGCGGCTGAGCCAATCGAGACCGTTCTTGAGCACGCCAGGCAGGTTCTTGTTGTATTCGGGCGTTGAAATCACAACGGCGTCGGCGGCAAGGATTTGGTCGGCAAGCGCGGTCACTTCGGCCGGGATCCCCTCAGCCTCAAGATCGCCATCATAAAGCGGCAGCCGAAGCGACGCCAAGGTGAATTCGCACGCGCCGAAGGCGCGCGCGGCCTCCCGGACCAAAAGCGTGTTGGTCGATGCGCGGCGGAGCGCGCCGGAAATGCCGAGAAGTTTAGGGGGCGTTGTCATGATCTCTCCGATCCTTTGGCTATGATCAGGTCTGGCGCGCACTGCGTGCCGGGCTGTGGGGCGATGGGCTGGTAAGGGGCGCTCTCGGCCCTTAACCGCCGGCGCATGGGGCGCGATGTTTGCCAGCCTCTGCCCCCACGGGCGGGCGTGGCTGGTGGCCTGCCCATCACGATACGCGGGCGCGCACGCTTTGGCGATGGGGCTGTCCTTTGGGTGCAACGGCGGGGGGGTGACTCGCGCATGGCGCCACTTTGCAATGCCGCGCGCCGGTGGGAAAGCGGCAAACGGATCGGACCCGAAGCCAGCGCGATCTTGTGGACAACGCTGACGCTGCCACGAAATACAGTATTTGGTCGTTGACAGCAGGCCCCATCGGGCGATGCTTGGGGGAGATCTAGGTCAGAGAGTCGATGCAGTTCACGCGCCTGCGCCTTCACGGTTTCAAAAGCTTCGTTGATCCGACGGAGATGCTGATCCATCCGGGTTTGACCGGCGTGGTCGGACCCAATGGTTGCGGCAAGTCCAATCTTTTGGAGGCGCTGCGATGGGTGATGGGCGAAAACCGCGCTTCGGCCATGCGCGGTGGTGGCATGGAGGATGTGATCTTTGCCGGCGCCGAGGCGCGGCCCGCGCGCAACCAGGCCGAAGTGGCCCTGGTGCTCGACAACACCGAGCGCCGGGCGCCGCCGGGGTTCAAAGACGCCGCCTCGCTGGAAATCGTGCGGCGGGTCACGCGCGACATCGGATCGGCCTTCGAGGCA
>CALCPC010000600.1 GCA_937900975.1 uncultured Paracoccaceae bacterium | reverse complement strand
TGGGCCCCCCCCCCGGGTTGGGCCCCCCCCCCCCCACCCCCCCCGCGGGGGGGGGGCGCCGCGCGGCGGCGTTCGGGCTTTGGCGGATGGGTCGCGGGGGGCGTTGGCTGCGGCTCGGCCAGGGCTTGCGTTGGACGCGGGCGCTGTGATGTCCGGTGTCGCCGCCATGCTGTCGACCGGCGGGGCGGTTTGGGGTCCCTTATCCTTGTCCGCCGGCGATGCGGGCCCGGGCTGCGCAATCATCCCCGGGCTCCGCGCGCGGTGGCAATGCGTTTGAGAAGGAGATTTGCCGAAAAGCTCATCACAATCAAAATCATCGCGATCACGCTTGCGGCAGCGAAATCATTGGCTACGGTGACGCGCTGGTAAAGCAGCGTCTCCAGCATCAGCACCTTGGCACCGCCGAGGATCGCGGGCGTGATATAGGCGGTCAGGGCGCCGGTAAAGACAAGCGTGCCGCCGATCACCAGTCCCTCCCGCGTAAGCGGCAGGATCACCCGCCAGAAGACCTGCAGCCAGTTCGCGCCAAGGACGCGCGCCGCCGGGATCGCATCCTTTGGCATGTTCTCGAACGCAGAGACCAGGCTGATGATCATGAGCGGTAAGAAAAGCTGCAGAAGGCCGATGAAGACCGCCGTTTCCGTGAAGAGAAAGCGGATCGGCGTGTCGATCAGGCCAAGGCCCACGAGGGTTTCGTTCACAATGCCGGTGCGCCCCAGGATCACCAGCCAAGCATAGGTCCGGGCGACGGGCGAGATCATCAAAGGAAGAATGACGAGCCCGAAGATCCGACCGCGCGCGCCCGCGGGCAGGCTGGTGATCGACCAAGCCGCAGCATAGCCGATCACCGCCGAGACCAACGTGACGAGGGCACCGAGCTTGAGTGTGCGCCAAAAGACGCGCCGGTTGCGGGCGCTGTCGAAAAACTCCGCATAGGCCGTCAGCGACCAGGTGCCGTCGCTTTGAAACGCTTCCGACAGGAGCAGGGCGACCGGTACCAAAAAAAGTGCCGCCGCAAAGACCGCAGCGGGCAGCGCCAACGCCAGCCCCGCTGCGCGGTTTTCAAACACCTCCGCTTCGGCGCCGCGGCGTCATTCGAGGACCAGTTCGTTCCATTGGTCAAGCCAGCCCGCGCGGCGGTCGAGGATCGTCTCCGGTGGCAAGAGCGACAGCGTGGCCACGGTCTCTGCCCCATAGGTGAGGTTCTCGGCCACGTCCGCGGCGACGGTCACCTCGGCATTGGCGGGACTGTCGACCAGCGCCTCGGCCAGCGCGGTCTGGATCGGCGTCGACAGCCAGAAATCCATGAACTCCAGCGCTAAGGCCTCGTTGCCGTTGTCCTTGGTCATGATCATCACGTTCATGCCGCCGGTCTGGCCTTCCTCTGGCGTGGCCCAGGCCATCGGCAGGCCGTTGTCCTTGAACCGGCCCCAGGCAAAGCGGCCCACCGGCGCGGCCCAGATTTCCTCCTGCTGCATCAATTGCGCGAGTTGCGAGGAGCGGACATAGAAGGTGACGATGTCGTCCACGCTTTCCCCCACTGCCGTCATCGGCCCGGTTAGCCCGGCGTCATCATCGCCAAGCGCCTTGCCCAGCATATAAAGCGCGGGCGGCCCTTGGTTGGTGGTCACATCCGGCAGGGCAACGTTGCCTGCAAGCTCTGGCGAGAGCAGGTCGGCCCAACTGTCAACGGTCACTTTGTCCGTGCGATACTCAATCGAGGTTGCGTAGAACGTATACCCGACACCGAAATTGTCGCCGAGCGGGTCCTTCGCGATATCGTAGAGCTTGTCGTAGTTGGAGAGCGCCGAGACATCGATCGGCTGCAACAGGCCCTTTCGCGCGGCTGAAAGCGCGTCATGGGTCGAGACCACAGCCATGTCGACAACGGGGTCGGCCGCATTGGCCTCCATCTTCGCGAGCCGTTCGACGGAGTTGCCGGTCTCCACCACCAGCGTGCAATCGCAAGCGGCCTCAAAAGGCGTGTAGACCAGGTCTTTGAAGGCGTCTTGGGCAAACCCGTAGACCGAGATTGTCAGCGTCCGGTCGGCGGCGAGGGCAGGCGGCGCCAGCAGTGCTGTCAGGGCCAGGAGGGTGGCGGCGGGGCAAGCGGATTTGTGCAACATCAAAGGGTCCTTCGGCACGCTAGGGTTCGGCGCCAGTCTTTCGGAAAAAAGGGCAGGTGTCTTCGCTTGCAACGCCGGATTGCGGGGTACGCGGCCAAACTTTGCGCAAAATGTGCGCGTCGCGGGCAGTTTCACCCGGGTTCTCATCGCACCGTGTTTTTGATCTCGCCCCTCGGGATTGGTTGGTCCCGGGGTCTTGGGCCTGCGCAAGGGCGGGCTTTGGGTGTGGTTTTTGCGCGTTGGCGGGGTGATGGCTGTTGGCGATGGCTTTGGCCGCAACAGCCGCCCCGTGCGGCGTCTGGTGCGGGACCGCGCGCGTCACCCTGGGTCCCGACCAGGGTGGGCGCGCCGCTTTTCGCTCTCGATCCCGTTGATGGCGCGGCGGCATCGGGCAGGTCTGCGCCCTCGTGTGGGCGGGCCCGTCCAAGGGGCGGCCTTGGGTTTGCAGACTTGGCCCCGCCGGCGCGCGGTGCGGGCGTTGTGGCTGCACGGGGTTGCGGGCCGTTTTAACGGCCTTGCAGCGCAGGATGCCCCAAGCGGCGCAAAGCCATGGCGGGTTGCGCACGGCCTTTGCGCGTGACCCACGGCCCGTCATCGGGCGGACGCTGCGGCGGCGGACGGCGCGATCAGGATGCTGCGCGAGGCCATGTCGCGGCCGGCAAGCGGCCCAGCCGGATTGCACTTCGCCCAGGCCTCGCCTACATCCCCTTCAACCAAAGGAGAGGCGCGATGCGCGAGGCCAGAATTGCCGTTCTCGGTGCCAGCGGCTATGCGGGTGCAGAGCTTGTTCGGCTGATTGTGGGGCATCCGGGCCTCCGCGTCGGGGCGCTTGCGGCGGAGCGGCGGGCGGGGTCCGCAATGGGCGATGTCTATCCGCATCTGCGCCATCTCGACCTGCCGCGCATCCAACGGATCGAGGACATCGACTTTTCCGGTATCGACCTGGCCTTTTGCGCGCTGCCCCATGCCACGACGCAGGAAGTCGTGTCAGGACTGCCGCGCGATCTGAAGATCGTGGATCTTTCTGCCGACTTCCGGCTGCGCGACGCAGAGGCTTATGCGACCTGGTATGGCCGCCCGCACCAAGCCCCCGGGCTGCAAGCCGAGGCGGTGTATGGCCTAACGGAGGTCTATCGAGACGCGATCCGGTCTGCGCGGCTGGTGGCGGGCACCGGGTGTAACGCGATCACGGGGCTTTTGCCGATCCTGCCGGGACTGCGCGACCGGGTTCTCGACCCCGACGACATCGTCATCAGCCTTGCCACTGGGGTCTCGGGCGCCGGGCGCGGGGCCAAGGAGGCAATGCTGCACGCCGAAGTGTCCGAGGGCTTCCACCCCTATGCCCTGACCGGCCACCGCCATATCGCAGAGTTCGAGCAAGAGTTCTCGGCCGCCGCTGGCCAGCCCGTGACCTGCACGTTTCTGCCGCATCTTTTGCCGCAAAATCGCGGGATCTTGGCAAGCTGCTTTGTCAAAGGCGATGCAAACGCAATCCATGAAAGCCTGGTCTCGGCCTATAAAGATGAGCTTTTCGTGGGCGTTTGGCCCTTTGGCACCGCGCCGGGAACGCGGCATGTCCGGGGCTCAAACCTTGCGCTATTGGGCGTCGTCGCCGCCCGGCGCCCGGGCCGCGCCATCGTGTTTGCGGCCACGGACAACCTGCTGAAGGGCGCGTCCGGCCAGGCGGTGCAAAACGCGAACCTGATGCTGGGGTTTGCCGAAACCGACGGCCTGCCGTCCGTCGCGTTGTTCCCATGAGGGCGCCATGGCCAGCCTGAAAAAACGCCGCCGCACCCAAATCGTGATCCTGGCCGCGCTCTTTCTGACCGTGGCGACAGCGCTTGTGATCTATGCCGCGCGCGATGCGTTTGAGTTCTTTCGCGCCCCCGCGGACATCGTCAGCGATCCCCCCCGGCCCGGCGAACGCTTTCGTCTTGGTGGCATCGTAAAGGAGGGCAGTTGGCAGACCGGCGACACACACCGCTTCGTGATCACAGATTTCGAGGACGAGTTTCCAGTGCGCTACACCGGCATCGTCCCCGATCTTTTCCGGGAAGGGCAGGGCACGATTGTCACCGGCCAGATTGAGGGCGACATTTTTGTCGCGACCGAGGTTCTTGCCCGCCACGACGAGGAATACATGCCGCGCGAGGTTGCCGACGCTTTAAAGGAGCGGGGCGTTTTCCAAGACCAGACGAATTGATGCCAGGCACGCCCCGCCCGGGGATTGACGCCTATATTCTTTGCACCGCGCCGCGCAGTGGCAGCACGCTTTTGTGCCGGCTTTTGCTGGCAACCGGGGTCGCGGGGCGCCCGGGGTCTCATTTCCACGAACCCGCGCTTGCGCATTGGATGCAGGTCTATGGGATCGCCCCCGATGCACGTCCCTCACCCCGTGCTGCGGTCTTTGCCGCGGCGCTGGCGCGTGGGCGGGACGGGGGCGCCGTGTTTGGCCTGCGGCTCCAACGCCGGAGCGCAGAGTATTTCTTCGGACAACTGGCCGAACTTTATCCCGGCATGTCGGGCGACCGCGCCCGCATCGCGGCCGCCTTCGGGCAGACCGCATATCTTTACCTCCACAGGGAAGACAAGGTCGCGCAGGCCGTCTCGCGCGCGCTTGCCGAGCAATCGGGGTTGTGGCACCGCCACGCCGACGGGTCGGAGTTGGAGCGCATGGCGCCGCCGAAAGAGCCCGTCTATGACGCGGCGCTTTTGCGCGCGCATGTGGCACAGCACACCGCATGGGACGCGGCCTGGCGCGACTGGTTCGCCATCGCCGGTGTTCGCCCTTTTGAGATCCGCTATGAGGATCTGGCCGCGGCGCCTCATGCGACACTGGCCGCCGTTCTCGCCCATCTCGGTCTTCCCGCCGATGCAGCCCGCGGCGTCGCGGTGCCGACGGCCCGGCTTTGGGACGCGCGCAACGCCGCATGGTGCGCCCGGTTTCGCGCTGAGCGCGGCAGCGGCTGACCGCGGCGGCGTTGCGCGGCGGCACCGGGCACCGTCCGATGCGGTAACCACCTCTTTGCACCTGACTGCCATGGGTCGTCGCGGACTGTCTTCACGCATTTTCTGAAAACATTTAGGAGGCTGGCAGATGCAAAGCGTCGACGCCATTGCGCGGGAAATCGTCGCCCGCGAGGGTGGCTATGTGAACGATCCCGACGATCCCGGCGGGGCCACCAAACACGGTGTCACCATCCACACGCTGCGCCGTCTGGGGCTTGATCTTGACGGCGACGGCGATGTCGACACCGCGGATGTCCGGCGCCTGACGATGGAGCGCGCGGTCGAGATCTTTATCGCGCATTACTACCAGAAACCGGGCATCGCAAAACTGCCCGAGCCGCTGCGCGCGACCGTTTTCGACATGTATGTCAACGCCGGCGCCAACGCGATCCGCATTCTGCAAACGCTGCTGGCCGAGTTCGGCGAGCCGGTGGAGGTGGACGGCATCTTGGGTCCGCAAACCGCCCGGGCGACGGCGAACGCGTTTTTGAAGGCGCAAAACCACATCGTGGACGCCTACGGGATCGCACGGCGCAGCTACTACTATCGTCTGGCGGACCGTCGTCCCTCCTCGCGCAAATACGCGCGACGCCGGGATGGCGGCAAGGGCGGGTGGATTACCCGGGCCGAGACATTTCTTGCCGCGCGCTATCACCTGAGCGAGGCCGAGCACCGGGAAAGGGTTGCGACATGGGGTTGATACAATGGCTTGGCGCCGCGTCCGGCGCGCGCGCCTTGGCGCAGACCTTCGTTGCCGACCGGACCGAGGGCCAGGCCCAGGACCACGCCAAGCGGCTGGCCGCCATCGACGCGCTGGGGCGGGAGTTTGCGCGCAAAAGGCGCGGCGGGTTTGACGATTTTGTCGATGGGCTGAACCGGCTGCCGCGCCCTGTGATGGCGCTTAGCACGATTGGGTTCATGGGGTTTTCGATGGTCGATCCGGTTGCGTTCGGCGGCAGGATGGAGGGGCTGTCCCTGGTCCCGGGGGAGCTTTGGTGGCTTTTGGGCGCGATCGTCTCGTTTTACTTCGGCGGGCGAGAGCTGCACCATTTTCGCGGACTGCGCCAAGGCGCGGGCGTCGCAGATGTGGCGCGAGCCGTCGACAATATCGCCCAGATCAGGGCATTGGACGCGCCGACGGCGCCGGTATCGGACGCCGAGGCCAGCGCCAGCACACCGCATGGGTCGAAGGCGCCGACCCCGTCCGCAAACGCCGCCATCAACGATTGGCGCCGCGAGATGGCGCGCGACACCGAGGCGCGCTAGCCTCGGTCCTAGCCTGGCTGGACCGTTGCAAAGGACCGGGCGTGACGCCTTTGCCGCACCGCAGAAGGGGGCGCGTTTTCAGCGGCCCTGGCGCGCGAACTGCAGAAGACGCGCCGCCAGCGGCATAAGGTCCCGGCCTCTCCCGACCATTTGCCAATTGTGGCGGGCCAGGCCGGGCCTATATCCTTGTCACAACCAATCGTGAGAGGCCGATGATCGCAGAATTTGGACATCTTGCCATCATGCTGGCCTTTGGCGTGGCCATCGTGCAAACGATCGTGCCGCTGATCGGCGCGCATCGGGGCTGGACGGGGTGGATGGGGGTCGCCAGCCCGGCGGCCAACCTGCAACTGTTGCTGACAGCGGCGGCGTTCGGCGCGTTGACGTTGGCCTTCGTTACGTCCGATTTCTCTGTCGAACTGGTCGCGGCCAACTCCCACAGCGCCAAACCGATGCTTTACAAGATCAGCGGCGTTTGGGGCAATCACGAAGGCTCTCTCCTTCTTTGGGTGATGATCCTGGCGCTCTTCGGCGCCACCGTCGCCTGGTGGGGGGCGCAATTGCCGATGGCCTTGAAAGCGCGGGTCCTGGCGGTCCAAGGCTCCATCGGCGTGGCGTTTCTGGCCTTTATGCTGTTCACATCGAACCCGTTTCGCCGCCTGGCCACCCCACCTTTTGACGGCAACGATCTCAATCCGCTGTTGCAGGATCCGGGTCTCGCCTTCCATCCGCCGTTTCTTTATCTCGGCTATGTCGGGCTTTCGATGGCGTTTTCCTTCGCCATCGCGGCACTGATCGAGGGGCGGATCGATGCCGCTTGGGCGCGGTGGGTGCGCCCCTGGGCGTTGGCGGCCTGGGTGTTTCTGACCATCGGCATCGGTCTTGGCTCCTGGTGGGCTTATTATGAGCTTGGCTGGGGCGGATGGTGGTTCTGGGATCCGGTGGAGAACGCCAGCTTCATGCCCTGGCTCATCGCCGCAGCCCTGCTGCATTCGGCCATCGTCGTCGAAAAGCGGGAGGCGCTGAAAGCCTGGACGATCCTTCTGGCCATTCTGGCGTTTTCCTTCTCGCTGATCGGCACCTTCATTGTGCGTTCGGGCGTGCTCACCAGCGTCCCCGCCTTCGCTTCCGATCCGACGCGGGGGACGTTCATTCTGGGCATTCTCGCGGTGTTCGTGGGCGGAGCGATGACGCTTTTTGCGTTTCGCGCCAGCGCCATGCGCAGCACTGCCGTCTTTGGCACCGTCAGCCGGGAAAGCGCGCTGGTCTTAAACAACGTGCTGTTGGTGGCGGCGACGGGCGTTGTCTTTGTTGGCACGCTTTGGCCGCTGGTGGCCGAGATGCTGTGGGGGCGCAAACTGTCGGTCGGGCCGCCCTTTTTCGACCTGACCTTCACGCCCTTTATGATCGCTCTTGCTATGCTGTTGCCGCTGGGCGCGATGGTGCCGTGGAAACGGGGCGCGACAGACCGGGTTGCACGGGTTCTTTGGGGGCCCATCGCGCTGAGCATCGCGCTTGGGGCGGCGGTCTGGGCATGGCAGACCGGGGGGCGGCTGCTGGCACCGATTGGGACAGTGTTGGCGGCTTGGGTCGTTCTCGGCGCTTTTGCGGATCTCGCCGATCGGATCAAGCTGTTCCGCGCCGGCGCGGGCGAAAGCGCGCGGCGCGCCGCCAACTTGCCCCGCGCGGAATGGGGTAAGCTGACCGCACACACGGGCTTTGGCCTGATGATCTTCGCCATCGCCGCGATCACCGCGTGGGAGCTTGAGGACATCCGCGTCGTCCAGCCGGGCGAGCGGTTTGCCGTGGGCGCCTACACGCTGGAGCTTGAGGGCGTGCGTCAGCTCCAGGGGCCGAACTACACCGCCGACCGGGCTGAGCTAAGGCTTTACAGCGGCACGCAGCCCGTCGGGCTTCTGACCCCCGAAAAGCGCTTTTACCCGGTGCAGCGCATGCCGACGACCGAAGCAGGGCTCGTCATCGGCTTTTGGCGCG
>CALCPC010000599.1 GCA_937900975.1 uncultured Paracoccaceae bacterium | reverse complement strand
ACGCGTTCAAGATCAGCATCCTGCTGATCTTGAGACAGCGATTTCTGATCCAATTTGATCGGAAATCGCTCTAAGCTGGATCTTTCCTAACCGGACAGTCCGCCAGTATCTCGACCGCGTTGACCGGCCTGGCGGCGCCGCCCGCACCCGATGCGCCCTGTTTTGTGAGCTGTTTTTGCAGTTCACCGTCGCGCGGCCGCTCAGCAGGAGACTTCTATGCACCGCGTCCAGAAGGGGCACTTGATCCGAACCCACAGCCCCCAGCGCCGGAATTGGCGTGCAAAGGCGTGGGAGTGCCGCGCGACATCGACGTAGTAGTCGGGGCCGACGCGTTATCTGGCCCGCTCCCGCCAAAAAAACCGGGAAGGGCAGATCGCGGCGCAGCGGCCCTTTGCCCAAGTCACGGGGCGGATCCGCCGAAGGAGATGGACGCGCCCTGCCTGGCTTCTTAGTGCCGCTTTCCGCCCTCGCCCCGACCGCGTCCCGCGCGGCGCCCCCCGTGGCGCTGGTTTCCGATCTTAACCCAAACCAGAAACGGAACCCCTTTATCCCGGCGCCGCCGAGGGTGCGATCGTGGCGCCCTTGTCCTGGATCGTCTTGAGAAAACCGGTCGCATCCGTGACGGCCCCATCCCAGCCGTCGCAAATCGTGAGGATCTTCGCGAGCGACGCGTTGTCGTAGATGTCCGCGCCGTTGGCGAAGACGTACCGGTCGAAGAGCCCGGCCCGCAACGTCCCGAGATAGGCCTGGCGCGCGAGGTTGGCGGCACCCAGTGTCTTGTAGCCCTCCTTCTTGGTCCCGGCGGCCGTGTCGAGAAAAAAGAAGGTCCCGTTTGCGTCGGGCATGACCGGGCTCACGGCATTGGAGGCGACCCGGAAGGCGTTTTCCGCCTTCCCGAAATGCCCCTTGATCGCTTGGTGCTGGTCCCGGACACAGGTGGTCATGTCCGGCAGATACGGCTTGATCAGGTGGATATAGGGGCTGGTGCGGGAGATCTCGTCGGCGCTCAGAAGATCCGCCAGCGGCGCCGGCATTTTCGGGCGCGGTCCCCGGTCCGAGGGATCGCGGGCCTTCCAGGCGGTCAGCAGGTTGTCGGCATCGTTTTTCAGCTTGGCCCCGTTGCCCGCGGCCACCTTGTGGGCGCGAAGGATCTTTGCGTACTCCCACGTCGAGTTGATCTTGACCAGAAGCAGGAACGTGGTCACGCCGTAGATATAGACATGAAGCGCGCGCACCGCGTTCTCGGCCGCCGACATCTCTAGCGTGTCGAGATGGCTGAGAAGGCCGTCCGCAGACATCTCGTCAAGCGGTTCGGCGAGCGTGTCCATCTGGGGCTGGGCAAAGGTGCCGATGAAAGCCGGATTGCAGCCCTGATCTGCATCCTTCCAGTGCTTTGACATCACGTCGTTGAACTGCGCGATCCGGACAAAGGCATGGCGGCTATCGGTCTCGCGGCTGCCTTCCGTGACAAGCTCTGGGATCCGTTTGAAGGAGGCGTCGAGATAGGGTTGCGACACATAGGCCGGCTGCTGCGGTATGTCGCCGGCGAAGAGGAAAATGATGTCCAGGATGCTCTGCCCGCCCGCAATCGCCGCGGCGATCATCGGCCCCCCCTCGGGCGCACAGAACGCGACCATGGTCCCGCCATTGGCCGCGCGGTCCAGCATGGTGTGGATGTCGTCCTCGATGGTCCTCAGACGGGCTCTATGAAGACAGTGTAGACAAGATCCTGACAGGTTGTGGCGTCCGCCTTCTGCGTCTCGGCATAGTCCCGGTCCAGGATGGACATGTAGACCCGATGCGTCGCGGACGTCACGCGCGTCACCTTCGTCGTCGCGTTGCCATCGGATTTCATCTTTTCCGTGGTGTGTTCATAGAAGCGCGACGGATCGGGATAGTGATCGGTGTTGTCGATTTTAGCGGCGCAATGGCACGGCCCGCGCCTCGGGCTCGACCAGGACAAGGCCGTGGGTCCAAGCCCCCTTTTGCTCACCCTCAAGCACAAGAGCCCCTTCGGTGCCCCGGGTGCTCATCGCGCGGAAGGAGTTGTTCTCGAAAAACCATGTGGCCATGCCGTACATCTGCGCGCCGGAGGCATCCCTTCGGGCGGCGGGCACGGTGTTGACACGGCCGGGCAGCATCACTTTCGAGGTCGGGTCATAGACCTGCAGCACCGGCATGCCCGGCTGCTGGCCATGCGCCAGATAGGGATTTCCATCCGACGTCGTGCCCGTGTCGCTGAGCGAGACATCCTCGGGGCAAGCGTTGATCACCACGAGGGTCGCGTCGTGGTTCTTGCCCAAAATGGCCCCAATGACGGGCCCGAGGACGATTGCGGGGCCGGTGAGGATGGAGAGCAGCGTCTCGGCAGCAAGCACACCGCCCGCCGCGCCCGCGACCGTGCCCGCGCCGGCGGCGGTGAGTTCGGCATCCTTGCACCGCGTCGGATCCTCGGAGAGGATCTTAATCAGGCCGGTCGTGCTGTACCAGTAGCCTTCATACTCAAAGAGCCTTTCCTTGGCGCAGGTGACATAGGGTCTGCAGGCGGTCTCAGGCACTGTTCCGGCGGGAACGGTTTTCATACTCGACATGCGCTTCAGACCTTTTCGCGTGGCTACAGATTGCGCCCGGACCGGACCCGAAGGGTCAGGCGGGAGATGGCGTCAAGCCGCGCGAGGGGGATGCCGGGGGCGTCGACGCCCGGCACCGCGTCGAGGACGAGGTCGGTCGGCGTGCCGATATCGAGGGCGGCATCCGCCCAGTCCGAAAAGATCGCGCCAAGCTCTGCCGTGCTGAGACGTTCGCCTAGATCGCCGCGGACAGGACGCCCCACCAGCGTCCGCAGCAGAAGCTGGATCCGCGCATCCGCGACAGCAAAGACCACCGACACGTCGTAATCGACACTCGTGACAGTGTCTCGGAACGCCTGCCAATAGGCGTCCTCGTCCATGGCGATCAGCGCGGGCAGCGCCGCCTCAATCGCGTCGATCTGGCCGTTGATGACGATCTTGGCCGCGTTCGACATCAGCCGGACCGTGTCGCGGACGGTGTATTGCAGGATCGAGGGCGTATCGGTGAACCCAGATGCGGGGGTGAAGGTGAATTCTCCGTCCTTTGGCCCAAGGGTCCAGGCGTCTTCGCCCTCGACCGTGGCGGATGTGTATCCCAGCAGCGTGCCGCCGCTCCACAGTGCGCCCTCGAACACGATGTCCCGACCCAGCGTGTTGGGCGGGCGCGTCGCGTTGTAGAAGAGGACGCTGGCCTCCACGATGTCGTTGTCGGTCCTGTCGACATGGTCGAGCACGTTGACCGTGACCGGCTTGCCGCTGGCGATGTTCTCGACCACCGAAACGCCACCGTATGTCGCGACCAGAATGTCCTTTGCAATCGGCGGCAGGTCGATCTTCTGGGCAGCCGGAATGTCATAGATCACGACCAGCGGCTGCGCGTTGGATGCGTCGCCCGCGCTGTCGCGCACGAAGACCGAAACCGAGGGCGGCGCCGCTTGCGAGAAGCCGCTGCCGGGGGTGTAGCTGGCCACACCGCTGTCGGCGATCTGCCACAGGCCGTCGGCGTCCTTCACCGTTTTGGTCGCGATCATGCCGGTGCGGAAAAAGACGCCGGTCCTCTCGATTGCGGCGTCGACGGCCTTGGCCTGGGCGAAGACATCGAAGGCGGCCACGGTTCCGGGCGCCAGCAGGGGCTGGCCGTCGATCTTGTCCAGCGTCGGCCCTTCGGGCGCTGGCGGTGGGGCGGCCGTCGCCTCCCCCGCCGTGCGGAAGACGGAATACCAGACCGCCGACCATGCCGGCGCCGAAAGTCACGCCGAGGATCCCGCCAATCGCCTTCCACGGAACCTCCCGCGCGGGTGCGGGCGCCGGACCGTACTCCTGCTGCCTCAGGGCCTGCCGCCGCGCCTCGTTCGGCCGGTTGGCGGCGCTCTGCGCCCGCTCTACGGCGGCCGATGCGCTGCTGGAGGCCACGCCCGACAGGTCCCGCATTTCGGTTCCGGTCATGTGCGCGTCGTTCGAGCCGACCCCGTCCGGACCCGGCCCATAGATCTGTTCGGGCACGCCCGATTACGCGCTGTCCTCGTGCGCCGCAGGCACGGGCCATTTGTGGTACTCGCCGCCGCCGCCCGCCCCGCGGTCGATGATCCTGTCCTCGGCCGACCTTTCGGTCGCATCCCTGCGCTTTATCCCCGCAGCGGTGGTCGCGCCGTTGCCCGACGCTGTCGCCAGCTTTTTCGCGTCGAGATCATAGTTTTCGCTGTCGTCGTCATCGTCAAAGTCAGCAACCCCAGATCTCCCCACCCCGATAAGCAGTGTTCCATCCCTAAACGCAAATCAAGTCGATGAATTTTCCTTTTGAAGATTTTGGGAAAGGCACGGTCAAAACAGGTTTTTATTATCTATATTACACTTTTTATTGATCCTCAGTTAAAAAAAATTTTCAGGTATATTTTTGGCCCAGAAGAATATTTGTCAGCGGGCGCCGGCGACCATGGGGCCCGCCGCCCGCACCTCTTGCCCGCCACCGCGCGCTCCGAGGCGGACACGCAACCCCGTCGCGGCACAACATTCGGAGGGATCGCCCTCTACGCGGAAACGGGCCCGGCCTTGGCCGGGCGCTTTGCGTTTCAACTTCAAGTCGAAAGGCTTTAGGCTGCCCGGATAATCTTGGGAGGAATAAATGAAAACGTGGATCAAAGTCACGGCGGTGGCTCTCATAGCCTTTGCCGCGCCGGCCATGGGGCAGGAGCGGTTGGCGCTGGGGGCGACCAATGCTCAGTCGTCGCACTACGCCTATTTTGCAGCTCTCGCGAAGATCATCAACGAGACCTATCCGGACAAGTATCAGGCCAGCGTTGTCGAAACGGGGGCCACCGTCGACAACCTCAAGCGCATGGCGCGCGGGCAGCTTGACGTGGGGCTGATCACGACTTCGGCGCTGTTTCATGCCAACAACGGCATCAAGACCTTCGACGGGAACCAGATCGCTTCGCCGCTCCTCTGGGCCTATAGCCTTGCGCCCCAGAACGTGATCGTGCGCCGGGATGCCGGGGTCAACAGCTTGGGGGAGCTTGCGGGCACGCGGTTTGGCCCGGGCCAGCGCGGCAGCTCGACCGAGGCGACCAGCCAGGAGGTCCTCTCGCTCTTTGGGGTTGAGCCCGAATGGGTGCGCGGCTCCAACGGGGAGCTGGCGGCGGCGATCAAGGACAACCGCGCCATCGGCTTTATCAAGTCCGCTGTCGGCACGCGCTTTGACGCGCTGACCACCGACATAGCGACCTTCACACCGGTGCAGGTGCTGCCCGTGCCCGAGGACAAGATCGCCATGATCCGGGAAGAGTTGCCGGAGCTGTCCATCGTCGACATGCCGGGGGGCGAGATGGAGAACTCCGGTCCCTACCAGACCTGGGGCTTCATGATCGGCGTGTCGGCCCGGCCGGACATGCCCGAGGCGCTGGCCTACGACATGGTCAAGGCGGTGATGGAGGACGATGTCGAGCAGGTCACCGCCTTCCCCGCCATGGAAGGCGCGAACCTTGCCGAACTGACCCTCGCCTATGCCACCTCGCCGCTGCATCCCGGCGCGATCCGCTGGTTTGAGGAGAACGGCTACGAGGTGCCGGACCGGCTGCAGCCGGGGTCCTGACCTGGGGCAATCTCCGGTCGGGATGACAGAGAGGGTGTCCGAACATGCGTTCAGGATCAGCTTGGTGCGGGTCCTGAGACGATCCCGGATCCACTGTGACCGGACAATGCCTTAGCCTGGTGAAGGCCTGGCCTGCGCGCCCCCCGCGCGCAGGTCTTTCCATGCGGAGGGGCAGAATGGCAACGCAGGACATTGATCCAAACGTGGCGTCCGAGAGCACATCGCTGCGATTGCGCGCGGCTGAAGCCATTGCCGTCGGGATCGGCCTCTTTGTCTTTTACACGTCGTTTTTCGGCGCGTTCGAGACCCTGATCCAGCGCGCGGCTTTCGTTGGCCTGATCGTCACCATGGCCGTCCTGCTCTACCCGACCGGCCAGCACAGCCGCTGGCGCGGATTGGGCCTTCTGCTCGACATCGCGATGGTCGGCTGGGTCGTCGCCTCGGCCATTTATGTCGTTGCCAATTTCGAGCGCATCATGGTGCAGCTGCCCTTTGCCGAGCCGCTGGATGCCTGGCTCGGCTTCGGCACGCTGATCGTCATCCTGGAGCTTGCGCGCCGCACCGCCTCGCTCGTCTTCCCGATCATCGTGGGCGGTATGGTCGCCTACGCCTTTCTGGGCGATCTGATCCCCGGCGCGTTCGGCCACCGGGGCTTTGACCTTTACTACATCACCGAGGTGATGTTTCTGTCCGACCGCGGGCTCTGGGGGATGCTGGTCTCCATCGCCTCCACCACGCTGGCGGCGTTTATCCTGTTTGGTGCGCTCTTGCTGCACACCGGCGCGGGCCAGACCTTCTTTGACCTCTCGGCGCGGGCGGGCGGCGCGAGCCCCGGCGGGGCGGCCAAGATCGCCACCATCGCGAGCGGCCTTTTCGGATCAATCTCCGGCTCCTCCGTCGCCAACATCGCCACTACCGGCAACTTTACGATCCCGCTGATGAAGCGCCTGCGCTACCCCGCTCCCTTTGCTGGCGGCGTCGAGGCCGTCGCCTCCACCGGCGGCCAGCTTGCGCCCCCCATCATGGGGACCGCCGCCTTTGTCATGGCCGAACTGGTCGGCGTGAACTATTGGACGAGTGCCGCCGTCGCCTTCATGCCCGCGTTCCTCTTCTACCTTGGCGTTTTCACGACCATCCATCTGATCGCGAAGCGCAGCAGCCTCGGCCAGGTTGACGCGGCCGACCTGCCCGACTGGAAAGCCGCGCTCAACTGGCGGCGGCTGGCGCCGATCCTTGCCGGGATTGCAGGGCTGGCCTGGGGCATCTGGAACGGCAACTCGATCCAACTGACCGCCTGTTTCGGCATGATCGGCATCATCGTCGCCTATGCCATCGGCACGCTGGCCGGCGGCGGGACATGGTCCGAGATCGGCGCAACGCTGCTGCGCGCCTTTCGGGATGGCGGCAAGGGTGTGGTGATCGTCGGGATTCTTCTGGTGGCAGCACAGGTCTTTGTCGCCATGGTCAATCTGACCGGGGTCGGGATCGCCGTGACCTCCCAGATCATCGGCGTGGCGGGCGGCAACATCTGGGCGATTGCCGCCAGCATGGCCGTCGTCTGCCTGATTGCGGGCATGGGCTTGCCGACCTCCGCCGCCTATGTGTTGGTGGCCGCCGTCTTTGCGCCGGTGCTGATCCAGCAGGGGCTGGACCCGGTGATGGTGCATCTCTTCGTGCTCTACTACGCCGCCCTCTCCGTCATCACACCGCCGGTCTGCGTGGCGGTCTTCGTCGCATCGACCATCGCCGAGGCGCCCTGGACCCGCGTCGCGCGGGACACGCTGCGCCTTGGCGGCGTGGGATACGCGCTGCCGATGCTGTTCATCGCCTACCCCGGCCTGTTGCTGCAGGGGGGGGCCGAGGCCATCGCGCATGCTGCGTTCTCAGGCGTCGTGTTCGTCATTGCCGTGGCGGCGCTCTCGGCCAACCAGCAAGTGCCTTTCCTGCGGATGGCCTCGCCCCGCTTCTGGATCGGCGTCGCCGTGCTCGCCCTCCTGCCGGGCTGGACGGCGTCCATTATCGCCGCCATCAGCCTTGTCGCCGCATTGCGATGGCCCGAATGGCAGGCGCGGTCCGCCTGACACGGGTCGCCAAAGGTGCCGCATGGCTTTGGCGATCCGGGCTTTAGGCGAAATGCAATCGGGGCTGAGCCTGTCGGCATGTCCAGAACGCGTGCAATGCTCCTTGGCATCAAAGATCGGCTGCCCGGGATCAGCGCCCGTGGGCCTGATCCACGACACGCGCGCGCGGCGTTCAAAGGGGTTTTTATTGACAGGCCAGGCGCTGCGTTCCGCGGTCCGTAGTCGATCCGCCGGACGTCGGAGTTGACGCCTTCGGGTGTCGCCGCGAACACGATGTTCTGGAACGGAGTTTTGAAATGGAACAGCGACGTGACGACGTTCAGGCATTTACGGCTGAGGTCGATCTCCCCCGACCGCCTGGCCCATTGGATCCGGCAATGGACCAGGGTGCCGGTGCGCCGCGCGTCGGATCGCCCTCACGCCTGCGGTGATGTCAATCGGCGCGCTGGAAGCCGGTTTAACGCGGTCGCCGAGAGAACGGCGGATCGCTACGCTTTCGCCCGCGGCACTGGCCGCAGCCATTCACCACGCGGATCGTGTGGAGGCGGTTCGAACCCGATCGAAGGGTCTGCGCGTTTTTGGGAGCAGTGGAGGAACGTGCCCCAAGCGTCGCGCTCTGCCCCCGGGCCAAAAGCCATGTGCTACGCCCCGCTGTCTGGCCCGC
>CALCPC010000598.1 GCA_937900975.1 uncultured Paracoccaceae bacterium | reverse complement strand
CCTTCGGCCTTGCGGCGGCCTCGATCTTCCCAGCGCTGATGATGGGGATCTTCTCGACCAAGATTAACAACCATGGCGCGGTTGCGGGGATGCTGGCCGGGCTGGTCGTGACGCTGATCTACATTTTCCTGCACAAGTGCTGGTTCTTTATCCCAGACACCAATGCGTTCACCGATGCCGATCCGCTGCTTGGCCCGATCAAGTCGACCTCCTTCGGGGCGATCGGCGCGGCGATCAACTTTGCGGTGGCCTATTTTGTGTCCGGCCTGACCAAGGGCACACCGCAGGAGATCAAGGATCTGGTCGAAAGCGTGCGCGTCCCGCGCGGCTCTGGCACCGCGGTCGCCCATTAACGCCGACCCGGGGCGGGGATCTTTCCAGCCCCGGATCACCCGTTTCGGCGGGTCTTTGACTCGTTCTCAACCCAAGGAATGCCGTCGTGGCCAGGCTTCAAGAGCGTTTGACCGACCGCCTTACCGCCCATGCGCCGTTCGATCTGTTGCCGCGTCCTGTGACGTTCGAAGCGCGGCTTCAGCGCGTGATCTTGCCTGCCGACAGCCTCCTCTGCGCCGCTGGCGCGCCGCTTGACGGGCTTTACGTGATCGAAAGCGGTGCCATCGATATCGAGGCGGAGGGCGGGGACATCGTCTCGCACCGTCGGCCGGGCGACGTGATCGGAGCGCGCGGGCTGATGGCCGACGGGCGCGCCACGCTGACCGCGCGGACGGCGGCGCCGACGGCGCTGATCTTGCTGCCGACCGACCTTTTCCAGGATCTTCTTGCCAAGCACCCGGCCTTTGCCGCCTGGTTTCTGCCCAAGGCCCAGGTGGATATCAGCGCCGATACAGAAGAAAGCGCGGGATTGACCGCGCTGAGCGTCGGCGATCTGATGGCGGCCACGCCGGTCACATGCCCCCCCGAGACGGCGATCAAAGTCGTGGCCGAGCAAATGCGCGACCACCGGATCAGCTCTGTCATGGTGGTCGAGGAGGGCGCGCTCGCCGGCATCGTTACCGCCCGCGACCTGACCAACCGCGAGCTGGCCGAGGGGCTTGACGGCCGTGCCCGGGTCCGGGACGTGATGACCGCCGATCCCGTCACCATTGCGCCCTCGGCCCTCGGTCT
>CALCPC010000597.1 GCA_937900975.1 uncultured Paracoccaceae bacterium | reverse complement strand
GAAACATGCGCCCGCAAAACCGTGCGCCCCAGCGTCCGACGACCAAATCAGTGCGCTTCATCGCGCCCGCGCCGCGCCGCCCGCGCACCGCCTTCGACTAAGATCCGATGCCCGGACGCTGTCCCGCAGATCCGACCCGCCCTTGCCCCAAACGCCAAACCCCCGCCAGCCGCACGCTGTCGGGGCGCGCGACGGGTCCTGACAACTGTCAACTGTCACCGCGGCGTCGCCCGACAATCGCTGTTTTCGGGACGGGGCTAACCGTCTTCCGGCCCCTGCAAACGCCGCGCCAAAGGGTCTGTCCCGGCGCGTGGAACCGGGGCCCGCGGCTTTGACGCCTCACCGAAGATGCCCCGATTTAAGTGTTTTCGTGGCGAGGTAGGCCGCGTTCTCGGGCCCTTCGCCAACGCGCAGCGGCACCCGCTCCACCACGCCGATCCCCTGCGCCTCCAATCGCGCCATCTTGGCCGGATTGGTGGTCATCAGCCGCACCGATGCCACGCCTGCGGTTCGCAACATCTCAGACCCGATGCGAAAATCACGCTCATCATCCTCGAACCCCAGCCGGTGATTGGCCTCGACCGTGTCGAAACCTTGATCCTGCAGCGCATAGGCCCGCATCTTGTTGGCCAGCCCGATGCCGCGCCCCTCCTGATTGAGATAGAGCAAGATGCCCGATCCCGCCGCCGTCATCGCAGCCATCGCGGCATGCAATTGCGGTCCGCAATCGCATTTAAGCGACCCCAGAACGTCCCCCGTAAAGCACGCAGAATGCAGCCGCACGAGAACCGGCTGAGCGCGATCTACGCGCCCTATTTCGATGAGGTAATGCTCCTCCCGGCTTACGCCCGCGCGAAACACGCTTAGCCGTGTGTTCGATGCCCCCGCGATGGGGACGCGCGCGGCAGAAACCAGGCCAAGCCATGGCGGGCCCGTATCGATCTTATCGGCGGCAAGCCGGGTCAGATCGGCGGGCAGGTCGGCGGGCGGATCCGGCAGCACAAGCGCCGCGGGCAAAAGCTGCGCCGCTTTGCACAGCGCAATCGCCGCGCGGTGCAGCGCCGCGGGCCCGCAGCGCCTCACCAGGAACGGCCCCATTAGGGGATGCGCAAGATACTCGGCCGGAACCGCGACCGCAGTCACCAAGCGCA
>CALCPC010000596.1 GCA_937900975.1 uncultured Paracoccaceae bacterium | reverse complement strand
GCGTATATGGCGACGTATGTCACCCACGCGCTGGACTATATTCTGCAACGCGCGGTCGCGCTGCAACCCGACACCGGGCTGCCGGTGCCGCTGGTGATCAACTTTTCCTATGGGGTGTTTGCCGGATCGCTGAGCGGCAATGATCAGATGGAGGAGTGGATCGACGCCGCCGTGGATGCGATGTGGGCGCGCCACAAGATCCCGGTTTGGGTCACGCTGCCGGCTGGCAACAGCTATCTCTCGCAGACCTCCGGCCTGCGCCCTGTTGCGCGCTGCGCCGAGATGCCGACAGCACCGCATCCCAATTTCACCCTACGAAAAGAGGTGGAGCGCAAGGCCCCCACGGTGTTGGAGCTGATCTGGCCGGAAGAGCGTGGACTGCCGCCTGAGGCGCGCGGTCTCGATCCCGCGCATCTCGGCCGGGGCCCCCGCATCGGGCCCGAAGACCGCCAGCACATCCTCGACGCCCAAAAGACGGTGACAAGTGCTCTGGCGCTTCACCTCTGGCCGCCCCATGCCCGCGATCCCATCGCGGCAACAGGGGCGGCGCCGCAGTTTTACCAGGGCGTGCCGCTGCTCCAAACCATCGGCGGGCGGGCGGTTTGCGTCGGCATGGTCTATCATGAGCGCTTGGTCTCGCTCGATCAAAGCCGCGACTACCCCGCCGCGCCCGGTGCTGGTCCGCGCCTTTACGCCGCGCAGTCCAAAATGACGCTGATTTTGGCGCAAAGTCTGTTCGAGCAAAGCCTCGACACCGCGGCCTTTCAGCAAAGGCCGGTGTCGGTGACGCCGGGGTTTTGGCGCATCGCGCTTGCCCGCCAGGGGGATATGGGCGTCACGGACCAGGTTATGGTGCGGTGCCAGCGGGGCGACACGCCGTTTGGGTTTCGCCCGTTCGGGCGGCAAAGCCAACTTGAGGATCCGCATTTCCAGGTCTACACGCCCGAAGGCCGGATCACACAGACCGACGATCCCGCGCAATGGGTCACCCGCGACGGCACGATCAGCGCGATCGCGACCGGGCGCGCCACGATCCGTGTCGGCAGCTTTCGCCTGGCCGATCTTGTCCGCCGCAGACGCGCCACGAACCGGATTGTCGACGGCGGTGCCAGCAGCTTTTCCAGCGGCGGGTATCGCGCGCCGCTTCCCGGTTGGGCCGACTGGCCACCGCGCGGCTCTGTCGACGTTGCCGCGGCCTCGGAAATCAACCACGCGCTTCCCGGCGTGATGGAGGCGGGCACGCATAGCGGTTCGGCGTTTCGGTTCGCCGGCACGTCCAGTGCTGCGCCGCAGATCGCGCGCTGGATCGACTTTGCACTGTCGACACTGGCGACAGCGCCGGACCGGGACATCCTGCGTTGGCTGGCGGGAAGCGGGATGCTCCCCTATTTCGCCGAAAGCCTGTCAGAGCCGCGCACCGGCAAGGGCCTCCTGCTCGCCCCCCGTGTGCGCTAGGGGGGCGTCCCTCGGTTGGGCCGCCGCGGTCGGACCTCACCGCGCTTGCCAATGCCGGGCAGACTGCGATGGGCCCAGCCCGCCCGCGTGATCCAGACCGGGGTCAGAACCGACCGCCGCAAGATCCGCAAGCGCGCCTCGTTGCTCATGATGATACAGGCGATCCGCAGCTCGTCCTTGGCTTTGACGTGGTGAAGGAAAACGGCCCTGTGGATCCCGCAGGCGGCGGCACGCTGTGCCAGCGAAGCCGTGCCGCCAAAAAGGGCGCGAAACCTCAATGATTTCAGCGTGGCGGCCGGTTTGCGCACCGTGTGAGCGGTTTTTGCCCGCATTGCCTTGACCGGCCATTCCCCGCTGGCGCAACCGAACGTTCGGCTGGGTTCTGAGCCGATGCGCGCCGGTCGCCATCGCCTTTGTGCCCGCGATGACACCGGACAAAAAATGCGCAAAGACCCCGCCCGCGGCCTGCATTCCGCCAGGCGACCGAGGCCGCGCCGCCATTTCGGCACCGGGCCGATGGCGTTTTTCGTCGACAGCGGCGCATCCGGCGCGATCACCGCCCCCACCATTCTGGAGGTCGTCGATGCCCAGACCGCCGGGCGGCGCACGCAAGACAGGGTGATGACCCACGGCCTTCGCGCTGTCGGACATCGTCAAACGGCTGAACCGCCACCCGAACGGTGAGGGTCCGGCCCCTGACACGATCCCAGACCGCCAAGACCTGGCAGTGCAAGACCTTCCGGTCGGTGATCTGCGCCTGGACCACCCGCTTGACCTCAAGGATCGGGTCGACCTCGACCGGCAGAGGACGTGCCTCACAAGGGCCGAGATCAAGGGCTTTATCGCCAATGCCAAAAAAAGGCGTCGCAATGGTTGCGGTGACGGCGACAAAGAAGGTTTTCGCCTTTGGGGACAGACCGCAAACATCGCGGGCTTGTTTGACGGCGCGATCTATCCGCTCCTGGCCACCACAGTCATCTTGTCCGCAGGCTTTGCGGTGCCGATGACCTTTGGCGCGGTTCGTGGAATACCTGAGACATCAAGCATCCCGTACCGCTCTGAAAACTTTGATTTCAGGCAGCGTTATGGGGTTCGGGTCTTGCACCGAACGCTTTGGGCCAAGCGCCGTCCGTTCGGCCCGAGCGGGGTTGGCATGCCGATGTCGCGCCTCGGCCGGCGCGGCGGCTCTGGTCGAGCATGGGCGCGCGTCTGCGCGGTTTTAGAGCAATTTCC
>CALCPC010000595.1 GCA_937900975.1 uncultured Paracoccaceae bacterium | reverse complement strand
CACCAAATCGATGTGCAAAAGACCGTTGGCTGTCACCGCACCGGTGGCCCGAACGTGATCGGCAAGCTGGAAGCGCCGCTCAAACGCGCGGGTGGCAATGCCGCGGTGCAGATAGGTGACCTGGGCCTCGTCGGCGGCTTTTTTACCGGCGACAACAAGCTGCCCGTCCCGCGCCTCAACCGTCAGATCGGCATCGGTGAAGCCGGCCACAGCGACCGTGATGCGATAGGCATCGTCGCCGGTTTTCTCAATGTTGTAGGGCGGATAGCTTTGGCTGCCGCCGTCGCTGGTCATCACTTTGTCCAACATGGTGGCAAGATGGTCGAAGCCAACGGTCGACCGGTAAAGCGGGGAAAAATCATAGGTACGCATGTGCATCCTCCAATGAGCGATACGGTGTTGCGCGCCGCCCCATGCGGGCGCGGCGCCTTGCTTGTGTTGGGTCCGGCATTCGGCCCCCAACGGCAGAAAGGTGGGCAAGCGTGGCCGCGCGTTCAAGCCCTTGTCTCGAAAAACTGCGCCTCAATCGCCGATCTGGGGCAGACCGCGGCGCACGGTCGGCCGGGCCAACTGCTCGGAGATGCTGCGGCGTTCGGACCGCGTATCGATCCGGCGCGATTGCGTGCCTTCACCCAATGTCTGCAAAAGCTCTGCCACGGCGCTGCCCAAACGCGGGCCCAGCGCGACCCTGCGGTCCGCGCGCCGCTGACCGGCAGAGACGATCGAGACCACGCGCGGCTTGCCGTTGCGCACCTCCAAGATCGCCGCGCCAGAGGACCCAAAGGTTAAATCGCAATCGAACACCAGGATGCCGCGATACGACGCCTCGATGTTGCAGCGATCCTGCAATGACGGTGCGGCAGCGCGGCCAAGCCCGTAAGAGACGACTTTGACCGCGCGGCCCGAGGGCACGGTTTCCGCAACCGGGAACGGGTCGATGCCAAGATCGGCAATCGGATTGCGCAGGGTGATCACCGCGATGTCGCGCGACACGAAGGTCTCAAAATCGCTTTCGGTCGGGTCGAAGCTTGGAAGAACCGCGATTGCCGTCCCGGTGCGGCTGGCCAGAAACGCGCCATCGCGCAGGCCCGCGCGGAAAGTCAGCGCGCCGGGGTTAAGCGCCTCACCGGTTTCGGTGTCATAGACGCAGTGCGCGGCGGTTAGAACATGCTCTCGGGTGATCATCGTGGCGGTGCAAAACGCGTCTTTGCCGATATCCAGCCGCCCGACGGCCTGCCATTCCCGCACTGCGTCGAGGGAGGCCAAGCGTTCCAAGGCCGAGGTTGTCTGCGCCGCTGCCCCCCCGGCCAGGGCCAGCCAAACCGGCACCGCGCCCCAGCGCAGCCCCCATCGCGCCAACGGTCTCAGCGACGCTCCTCCCGGATCTGCGGCAGGCGGCGGGTCAGGGTGCTTCGGCCAAGCTGGTCGTTCAGCGACGGCGGCGCCTCCTTGACAAGGTGAGAGCGAAAGACAGGGTCGGTTGCTTTCATATCGTCGATCAGGGCCTCGACCGACGGACCCAACATCGCGCCAAGCGCGACGTTCTGGCCCTGCCACCGCGCCATCGCCGACACGACGGAGGCGATGCGTGGGCCCTGTTCGGTTTCAACCACGATGGGCGCGCCAGAGGCGCCAAAATCGATATCGCAGGAGGAGATTAGAATATTCTCCTGCCCTGCCAGTATGTTGCATGCCGATTGCAGCGTCGGCACGTCAGCCGAGCCCTGATCGTAGGAGACGACCATCACCGGTTGCCCCTCTGCCACATTGCTGATCCGCGCCAGCGGCAAGATACCGGGATCGCGCACCGGTCGGTCCAGTTCCAAAACCGCCACATCGGCGGCGACGCGGCCGATTTTATCCTCGCCAGCGAAAAAGTAATCATCATGCACGCGGTAACGCCGGACGCCCCGCTCCGCCGCGGCGCGCCCATCCCGCCAGCCGGCCAGAAAGCGGATCGCGTCCACGTCGACGGCCCGGTCGGTGTCGATGGGGAAAAGGCAATGCGCTGCGGTCAAGACGTGGCGGTCCGAGATCAGGACCCCGGTGCAAAACCCCCCGGCCCCGGTATCGACACGCCCGACGCCCTGCCAGGCCCGTGCTTCATCCGCGGTGGCCAGCGGTCGCGGCAGCGGATCGGCCAGCGCCAAAACGCCACCGAGCGTAAGTGCGGCAACCCCGCCAAGAAACCCGAGACCCCGAAACATGGGCCTAGACTACAGCGCGCCGCAAGGGTTGGAAAGCCGCGCGTGCGTTTCGGTGGTCTGAGCCCTTGCCGGGACCATCGCCGCCAAGGACCCGCGACACCGCACCCCGCTGAGGGGGACAGTTTGCAGGATGACCCGCCCAGTGAGACGAGGCTTGACGGGTCAGTCCCGCACCACCTGAACAGAGCATGTGCCATGGCGCACCACCCGCGCGGTGTTCGGGCCGATCAGATAATCGGACAGCGACGGTCTGTGCGCGGCCATCACGATCTGAACCGCCCCAAGCTCATCCGCGACGTTCAGGATCTCCTCATAAATTGTGCCGTAGCGCGCGACGACGTCGAATGCGGTGCCTTTGGGGGCGAATTCGCTGCCGATCTGTTCCAGCCGCGTGCGCGCGTCCTCAAGCAGCGCGTCGATGTTCAACTCCTCCGACCCGCCGGTTTCCCCGCGGATCGAATAGCGCCAGTCGAGCCCGGCGATCACCTCGGGCACGACAGTCATGATGGTCACCTCGGCGCCGATCGCCTTGGCCAACGCAAACGCCTGCGGCAGCGCCTTGATCCACGAGGATTGGTGCGCGAGGTCGATGGGGATCAGCAATCTATCGGGCATCGGTTATCTCCGTTCGGGGCGCGCATAAAGCCAGATGAGCCAGCCCAGCATCGCCAGCACCAAGGCCGTCATCAGCGACACCGAGGACGACGGGTTCAGCGCGGCTGGCGGGCTGGGCAGTGTCGGCGACAGCGCCGGCGCTGCACGCACCGCGGGGTCAAGCCCGGTTCCAACGCCCAGCGCACGGCTCAGCGCCAGCACCGTCTGATCGGACAGCGCCGCCACCTCTGTCGGGATGGAGGCGCCGGGCCCCTGCGGCCCGACGGCATCGGTATCCACAACGACGGGACCCGCGAGCAGCAGTTGCGAGGACAGCGTCTCCACCGCGCCGGTCTGCCCGGCATAGCTGCCGGCGGGGATCCGGGCCAGGCGAAGCTGCGGGAACCGCACCAGATTGTTGCCGGCATCCCAGCCCTCCAGCGCGATCAGGCGACCGTTCGCAAGCAGCGTTTGCACCGCTGGCGCCCCAAGGGGCGCAAGAACCAAAACCGCATCCGCCTCCACCGCAGCGATGTCGCTCGATGGGATCAGCGTGATCCCGTCGAGCCCCGCGGCCAGCAGCCCGGCCGCGCGGTGGGAGGCCGATCCGACGGGGCCGGTGCCAAGCCGGGCGATGTCGGCGATCCCGCGGGTCTCACCGAGCCCCACGATATGCGCGTAGGTCTGCCCGACAACGCCGTAAGCCTCGATCGGCCGCGCCGCAAGGCTGCCATCCGCGCCGATATCAACCGCCTCGGCCGCTGCGACCAGCGCCAGCGGCGCACCGCCGGCGGCGACGCGCGCCAGGGGATCGCCCGTCGCGCTCAAAAGCACCCGCCGGCCCGGGAACGCCGCGCGCACTGCGCGCAAAGCCACACCCGTTTCCGCATCCGTCCCGATCAGCGGCGAATGCGCGATTTCCACCGGTTCGGACACATCCAAGCCGCCGCCCGCCTCGACCAACCCAAGCTCGGCCAGCGCTGCGCGCGCAACCTCGCGCGGGGACAGCGCGTCCTGGTCGACGCGACTGTTCAGCGCCTGCATCGTCTCGGCATCCAGCTTTCCGGCAAGCTGGTTCAGCGCGGCTTGCAGCCCCGGAAACCGCACCAGCGCATCGCTGCGCACCAGCGGCGCCGCCTCGTAGACCGGGAAGAAGCTTAGATCGTCCTCCAGCAGCACGAGGCCAAGATCCGCGATCTGACCGTCGGTTGTGAAAACCTCGATCACATCAGCCGAACCGTCCAGCAACAGATCGTAAAGGGTCGGACGCTCCTCAGACGGGACGACGCGCAAGGTGCCGAAGGTCATCCCGTAGCGCGCCGTCATCGGGCCCAGACCATCCAAGGGGCGGGTTTGGAAATTCTCATCCACACCCATCGCCAAACCCGCGGCCTGATCCACAAGGTCCGAGATGGTGGTCACCCCCAATTCTTCAGCCCGTCCGGGCCGCATCGCCAAACCGTAATTGTTGGCAAAGCCAAAGCGGTTGCCCCACACCAGGTTGAGCGGCTGGTAAAGCGCCCGAACACGCTCCATCGCCGCGTCACCATCGCTGATGGCCGGTTGGCCCAGCATGACAAGACCGGTGCCGTTATACTCCGCATAAACATCGATCTCGCCCCGCCGCAGCGCTTCGAGGTTGACGGACGTGTCGCCAAGATTGGTGCGCCGGGTCACGGCGATCCCCGCATCCTCGGCCAAAAGCGCCATCATCTCAGAGAGAACGGTGCTTTCGCTGAAATCCTTGCCCCCGATCTTCAGCGTGTCGGAGGCATCGTCGCAGGCAGCAATGAAAAGGAGGCAGAACAGGGCCAGCAGATGTCGCATCACAGTCACTCCGCCGGGGTCTGGACATGGCCGCGCGCCTCTCGCGGGCGGGTCTTATCGGGGCGTTCGGATCGGATCACACGCATAAAGCCCACGATTTGCAAAAGCAGGATGACGGAAAAAGGAATGGCCCCAGTGATCGCCATCGCCTTGGCCACCGTGATCGACCCCGACAACAACGTGCCGGCGGTCAGAACTGCGATCAGCACGCCCCAAACCATTTTGTGAAACAAAGGCGGGTTCAGATTGCCGTTTGTGGTCATCATCGACAAAACGAAGGTGCCGGAATCCGCCGATGTGACGAGAAAGATAAAGATCAGCAGACACGCTGTGGCGCCCAGGACCTCTCCCCCTGGAAAATAGTTAAGGAAGGTGAAGAGCGCCGAGGTTACATCGGCGAACACAAGCTCTGTCAAACCGCCGCCGCCGAACATCTCAATATAGATGGCGGTTCCGCCGAAAGCCGAAAACCACAGGATCGAGAACATCGTCGGCACGAAGATGACGCCGAGGCAGAACTCCCGAATTGTCCGTCCGCGGCTGATACGGGCGACAAAGATGCCGACAAAGGGCCCCCAGGCGAGCCACTAGATCAGGTAGGTG
>CALCPC010000594.1 GCA_937900975.1 uncultured Paracoccaceae bacterium | reverse complement strand
CTTTTTCGGCTGGCGCCTTCGCGTCGGACGGCGGGGCGGCCGGTGTTGCGTCTCGGGCGGCGTCACCGGGGGAGTCCGCCGGCGATGGGTCGGCGGATTTGCTGTCGGGCTCCGTCTCATCTTGCGCCACCTCAAAGGCGGGGTCCTGATCATCCTCAGCGATGAACTCGATGGTCGCGATGTGACTGTAGATGTCGAAAAATTCTTCAAGCTCCTGATCCGTGCGGTCGGTGCTAAACAGCAGCTCCCACCCGAGGGGGCATTCCGACGGCACGAACCGCTCCAAGGTCGGAACCTGGCCTTGGGTTTCGACCGAGCTGAGGCCGATGGCCCGGGCCGACCGGATCAGCCGCAGCGGATCGTGGCCTGAGTCGAAGAATTCTTTGTCTGGGGTGAAACGCACAGCAACCGTGCGGTTGATCAGCGTGGCGTCATCCTCATCTGCGGGGGTTCCGTCTGCATCCGGCGTGTCCGCCGTTTCGTCGGATGCATGACTAAAAAGCTCAAAGCCCTCCACCGCCGGGGCGGGCTCTTCTGCCTTCGGCGCGGCGTCGGCACTGGGGGCATCGCCATCGGCCAACGCCTGGAGTTCGCCCTGCAAAGCCTCAATCCTTGCCTGATCGGTGGCGGTGCCGTTTTGCGCCGCTTCGATCAGCACCTCCATCATGTCGCCAGAGCGCAGGAGGATCTGGTTGATCTCATCGGTCGGTTGCAGTTTGTCCGACCGGATCAGATCCATCACGGTCTCAAAGATATGGGCGAACGCGATCAGCTGATCGAAACCAAAGGCCGCCGCGCCGCCTTTGACGGAATGCACGGCGCGGAACGCGGCATGCACGGTTTCATCATCGTTGGTGCCTTCGGCAAGCTGGTTCAGGTGTTCCTGCAGCGTTCCCAGAAGCTCGTGACACTCCTCAAAGAACAGCGCTTGAAAGTCGAAATCGTCATCATCATCCATGGGCAGCGTCTCCGGGTCTTGGGCCGTGGCGTTAGGCGAGCTGGTCGACCAAGCTTAAAATCTGGTTTGGATCGAAGGGCTTGGTCAGCCAGCCGGTGGCCTTGACCGCCTTGGCGCGATCTTTCAGCGCCTGCGCCGTCTCGGTCGTCAAAAGCAGCATGGGAAGCGACTTACCCTCCTGCTCCTTCCGGGCGGCTTCGATAAAGTCCAGCCCGTTCATGCGCGGCATGTTGAGATCGGTGATGACGATGTCGGGCTTATGCTCCCGCAACTTTTCCAGCGCTTCGATCCCGTCGGCGGCGACGTAAACCTCGTGCCCGCCTTTTTTCAGGCAATCGGCCAGCATCACGCGCAGGGCCCGGGTGTCATCGACTGCAAGAACACGGCTCATGATGCAAACTCCATTTTCATAAGGTCCTGAAACAGGCCGAGATCTGTGAAAGCGTCGACAAAGGCCGTGGACGGATTTGTGACCGTTGCGGGGGGGATCTTGTCGGTGCGCGTCGAAATCGCGCTGACGATTGTCAGCACATAAGGCGTGGAAAGCTGATCGGCGGCACTGGCGTCGAAGTGAAGCTCCGTCTCCGGGTCCATGGCCAAAAGCTGCGCCAAAAGGGCCTCGGCCGCATGGATGTCCGCGCGTTCCGGCACGGTTATGACGTCGGTCACAGGATCAGACATGCGCCGCCCTCACACCGTGATGGCGGCAAGCGGCCTGATTTGCAGGACGAGGCGACGGGGTAGGCATCCAGGTCTCTCCAACACAACCGGTCCCGTCCTCAGGCAGGTCGGGCTCTCCGCGGGATAGCTATCGGCGCCAGATGTTTCGGAGTGTTTAATCTTGTTTTGATCGCGAAATCGGAGTGTCTAAAATACGAGGCGATGCCGGCGCGAGGGGTGCGCGGCTGCCATCCCCCAACGGAAAACGGCCCGCAGAACGGGCCGTTTCTAAGGGCTGTGAGAGGCGGTGTTTCTAGATCAGGGCGGCCATGGCTCGGGCCGTGTCGATCATCCGGTTCGAAAATCCCCACTCATTGTCGTACCAGCTGAACACGCGGTTGATGCCAGCATCCAAGCACTTGGTTTGGCCTGGCGCGAAGCTTGAAGAATGCGGGTCGTGGTTGAAATCCATCGAGACAAGCGGGGCGTCGGCATAGGCCAGGATGCCCTGGAGCGGACCGGCGGCGGCCTCGGCCATCGCGGCGTTGATGGCCTCGGCCGAGATGGGTTTCTCGGCGGTGAACTTCAA
>CALCPC010000593.1 GCA_937900975.1 uncultured Paracoccaceae bacterium | reverse complement strand
GACGTGTGCTCCGATCTCGAAACCGCAGCGTGATGTCGTCGATTTCAAAGAACGCACGGCAAAACTCTTCAAGCGTCCATTTTAGATTGGCCATCGAGACATCACGGTCGATGCACAACCCCTCCACCTGATGGAACATCGGGGTGTGGGTTAAGTCGTAATCCGCGCGATAGCCGCGGCCGGGGCAGATGCTTCGGCAGGGCGCGCCCATAGCCTCCATATGCCGGATTTGAACCGGTGAGGTGTGGGTGCGCAGCACATGCGGCGGACGGTTGTCGCCCGTTGCGCGGTGCATGTAGAACGTGTCCATCTCTTGGCGCGAAGGATGTTCGGGCGGGATGTTCAGCGCGTCGAAATTGTACCAATCGGTCTCGATCTGCGGCCCTTCGGCCAGCGCGAAACCAAGCGTGCCGAAGATCGTCACAACCTCTTCGGTGACGCGGGTGATCGGGTGCAGCGTGCCCTCGGACCGGGGCCGTGGGGCCAGCGTGACGTCGGTCCATTCCGCCGACAACCGCGCCTCAAGCGCCGCATCGGCCAGCGCGGCCTTCGCCTCCCCCAGCGCTGCTTGGAGGTCGCTTTTCAACGCGTTCAGCGCCGGACCCGCCACCTGACGCTCCTCCGCCGACATCGCGCCAAGGCTGCGCATCTTCAGGCTCACTTCCCCTTTTTTGCCTAGTGCGGCAACGCGCACGGCCTCTAGCGTCGCCTCATCCGATGCAGCGGCGATCTGATCGAGGTATCGGGTTTTCAGCTCCGCAAGGTCGTCCATCTCTCCACCTGGGCCCTGGTTTCGCGCCGGCAGAGGGCTATCACAGCCGGGTGCGATTGCAAGGGCGCTCGCTGCTGGCGTGTGCGCGTTAACTTCGAATTAACTTATCCTACCGAAAAGTGAATGTGTTGATGCCGCCACGGTGAAAGGTTCGCTCGTGTCACTGTTCCCCCCCCACGCAACACCCTTGGGACACTGGCCTTTCACCGTGGATGCGCCCCTCCTCGAAACCGGATTGACCGAGACACGGCTGTTCCAAACAGCCGTGATCCGCGACACCGGCCGCTCCGACACGCTCACGGCGACGGCGCAAGACGATGTCTTCATCCTCAGCCGGGACGCGCGTTGGGATCGGATCGAAGGGTTTGAAGATGGGGCCGACCAGATCGATATCGCCAGCTTCGACGTCACCTTCGACAGCCTTTTGACCCAGCGGATCGATCTTTTGACCTATAAGGTCTATACCCGGGATGAGGGGATCAGCATCACCGTCGCGCCGCCAGCGCCCGACCTTGCAGTGCAGAGCGACGCGTGGCTGATCGACGAGGCGGATTTTCTGTTCCGCGACGGCCTGCCAGACCCGCCCGTGCAAGTTCAGATCGAGCAATCGGACAGCGCGCGAGAGGCGCTGACAGGCACCACGCTGCCCGATGAGTTCAATTTTGCCCCCGATGGCGTCGGCGACACGATAAACCGATTTGAGCACGGCAAGGACCGGATCGACATCTCGGCCTTCAACACAAGCTTTGAAGATCTTGAGATCGTGACCAAGTTCGACGGTCGCGTAAGCGTTCGGATCACCACGGGTGAGCTGTACGATTGGTTCCAGATCAACGACCGGT
>CALCPC010000592.1 GCA_937900975.1 uncultured Paracoccaceae bacterium | reverse complement strand
GGGCGAGATCCGGCCCCGGGTGCGGCACGAACAGCCTGCGCCCGGCGGACTGGGGGACTAACACCGACAGCCCCGATCCAAAGCATGGCTTGGCGACACCCGGGACGCCGGCGCGCGCGGATGTTTGGGCGGCAGACAGCCTGGCAACGGCGCTGACCGGCTTTCGGGCGCGCGGCGCCCGGGCCGGACCGCGGGGGGACCGCTGCGTGTCAAAGTCAGTCCTGATCACGGGCTTAAGCCGCTTGGCGGCCCCAACGCCACAAAGCGCCCCCTCGGCGCTGAGCGCCCAAGACGGCGCCCAGGGCCAGCGGGTCATCTGGGCGACAAAACGGAGCAAAGTCATAGGTTTACGGCTCAGAACCGCGCCCGCGTTACCAAGCTGCCCTTTGGCGCAACGCGACCGAAGGCGGCCAGCGCAACCGCGATGCATCTCAGCGACAAACCCAAAACCCCCGACGGGCCCCAGCCGCACGGCCCCGCCAAACGGC
This sequence comes from uncultured Paracoccaceae bacterium, assembly GCA_937900975.1. Classification (GTDB taxonomy): domain Bacteria; phylum Pseudomonadota; class Alphaproteobacteria; order Rhodobacterales; family Rhodobacteraceae; genus Algicella. The sequence continues at coordinate 1,351 of CALCPC010000592.1, read as the reverse complement.
CATTCGTTCAGCGCGTGAGATAAGGCCGAGCGGCAGCGGGTCATCTGGGCGACAAAACGGAGCAAAGTCATAGGTTTACGGCTCAGAACCGCGCCCGCGTTACCAAGCTGCCCTTTGGCGCAACGCGACCGAAGGCGGCCAGCGCAACCGCGATGCATCTCCGCGACAAAGCCAAAACCCCCGACCGGCCCCAGCCGCGCGGCCGCGCCAAACGGCCATTCGTTCAGCGCGTGAGATAAGGCCGAGCGGCAGCGGGGCATTGGAGCCATAAAACTGAGCCGCGTCGGGCGTTTACGGCGCACGACCGCGCCCGCACTCTGAAGCGGGCCTTCAGCGGACTGCGCCTGAAATGAGTGCCCGAAGCCAGGCATCGACCGCAGTTCAATGCGCACGCCAGCGCCGGCAGGCAACGCCCTGGGCACGTCACCAACAGGGCGGCGCATGTTTGGCATGATCGCGCGCGCCACCCGCGGCTTCTGGCCTGGGGCCGAAGCGGGGCGGTCTCCAACCGGCCTTGCCGGCGCATCCGTCCTGTCCCTCCGCGCGCCCCGGCTTACCCCCCCAAGACGCCTTTTCCAGCCGCCGGCGAAAGCACTATCCAACGGCTTTTTGCCGCGCGCCGGGCGCGAGGGCCGCCTGCGCGACGCGGCGGTTTGGGCACGCTTTGACGCCCGGCATTCGCCCTTGTCGGACCGGGCCGCTAGACCCGTTTGGATCACCGGGGCCTTTGTCATGCGCGGGCCCGCGCAGGATGGACGCCCGCGATCATCGCGCGGCGGCGCAGTGGACGGGCGAAGAGCGCGGCAAGGTCGGCGGCCTGCTCAAATCCATGGATGGGCGAGAAAACGAGCTCAATCGCCCATTTCGTGGCCAGCCCCTCCGCCTCAAGCGGATTGGCGAGGCCGAGGCCGCAAACCGTCAGATCCGCAGCCGCCGCGCGTGCGCGGTCTAGTTGACGGTCGACATCTTGCCCTTCGGCGATCACCGGCCCCTCTGGGAGCAGCGCGAGATCGGGGCCGACCAGCCCGCGATGGATGTAGGGCGCGCCGATCTCCACCGGGATCATCCCGCACTCCACCGCCAGAAACCGCGCAAGCGGGATTTCAAGTTGGCTGTCGGGGAAAAAGAAGATACGTTTGCCACGCAGCGTTTCGGCCACCCGCGCGACGGCCTTTTCGGCGCGGGCACGCGGCGCCGCAATGACGCGGTCGACTGTCTCCGCAGCCACACCCATCGCGGCCGCCCCGGCGTGCAGCCAGGCTGCGGTCCCCTCGGCGCCAAAGGGAAAAGGCGCTGCGATATGGCGCGCGCCGCGCCGCGCCAACGCGGAAAGCGCCTCGCCGAGGAAGGG
>CALCPC010000591.1 GCA_937900975.1 uncultured Paracoccaceae bacterium | reverse complement strand
CGGGACCTGCTACGGCGCCGGCGGCTCTGCCGCCCGCAGCGGGCGTGAATTCGCGACGATCTACCTTGGACCCAGCCTAGTCTTTTTCGGCTGGTGGTTTCTGCTGCGCAAGCTCGTGCGCATCGGACAGGCCCAGCGGATCACGTCGATCGCCGATTTGCTGTCCTCTCGCTATGGCAAAAGTGCGACGCTTGGCGTGGTCGTCACGCTGCTCGCGCTTATCGCGACTACACCCTACATCGCGCTGCAGCTTCAGTCGATGACGCTGTCGCTGACCGCACTGACCGCCGCCGATCCTGCAGCGCCCCGCCACGTCACGGCCTTCTGGCTGGCGCTTGGGCTGGCGCTTTTCGCGATCCTTTTCGGCACCCGGCGGGTCGACGCGAACGAGCGTCACCACGGTGTCGTCGCGGCGGTGGCGCTTGAGGCCGTGGTCAAACTTTTGGCCGTTGGTGCGGTTGGTCTCTTTGTCGTCTTCGGGCTGCCCGGCCTCGACCTTGACGCGCTGCCAAGCCCGACAGAGGCAGAGGCGATCTTCACACCGCGTTGGATCACGCTGACCTTCCTCAGCGCCACCGCGATCATTTGCCTGCCCCGGATGTTCCAGGTGCTGGTGGTCGAAAACGCGGACGAACGCCACCTGGCAACTGCGGCCTGGGCCTTTCCAACCTATCTTTTCCTGATCAGCCTGTTCGTGCTGCCGATTGCGCTGGCCGGGCAAGCGGTGCTGCCCGAAGGCGCCAACCCCGATCTTTACGTGCTGACCGTGCCCTTGGCCGAGGGGCAGACGACGCTTGCCCTTGTCGCGTTTCTCGGCGGGTTTTCCGCGGCCACCTCGATGGTGATCGTGTCGACCATCGCGCTGTCGACCATGATTTCAAACCACATCGCTGTCCCGATCTGGCTGCGGCTTAATCGGCGGAAAACGCAGACCTCCGGCGATGTGCGCGCCGTGGTGCTGTCCAGCCGGCGGGGCGCGATGGCGCTGATCTTGACCATGGGGTATTTCTATTTCTTGGTCTCGGGCGGCGGCTCGGCGCTGGCCTCGATTGGCCTGCGCTCTTTTGCTGGGATCGCACAGGTGTTGCCTGCGCTTCTCGGCGGGCTGTTCTGGCATGGGGCCACGCGACCGGGCGCGATTGCGGGGATCGTCACCGGCTTTCTGATTTGGTGCTATACGCTGTTTCTGCCCAGCTTCGGGGGCGGCGTTTTCATGTCAGAAGCGGTGCTGCAAGACGGGCTTTTTGGCCTTGCCGTTCTGCGCCCCACATCGCTTTTCGGTGTCGCCTTCGACGATCCGCTGGTCCACACCGTCTATTGGTCGCTGTCGCTGAACGCCGCGGTCTTCGTCGGCGTATCCTTGCTGCTCCGCCCAAGCCCGATGGAGCAGGTGCAGAGCGCGGCCTTCGTCGATGCCTTTGCCGTGACGCCCGGGCATTTGGTCCAGGGCCGGGTCGCGACGGCGGAGGATCTTTTCGCGCTCGCCCAGCGGATTTTGGGGGTGGAGCCTGCACATAAGCTGTTCGCGGCCGTTTCGCGGACCCAAGGCAAGGCCGGCGGGCTGCCCGATGCCGACGAGGATCTGATCGCGCGGGTAGAGCGGGAGCTTGCAGGCTCCGTCGGGTCGGCCTCGGCGCATGCGATGGTCAGCCAGATCGCCCAGGGCGGGCAGATCCCTGTCGATCAACTGATCCGCATGGCCGACGAGACGGCGCAGATCGTCGAATATTCTCACCGGTTGGAACGCCAGTCCGAGGAGTTGGAGCGCACCGCCGCGCAACTGCGCGCCGCCAACACGCGCCTGCGCGAACTGGGCGCGCAAAAGGACGCGTTTCTTAGCCAAGTCAGCCATGAGTTGCGCACGCCCATGACCTCCATCCGCTCCTTCGCTGAGATCTTGCGCGACCACGGCGATGTGTCCTCGGAAGAGGCGAAGCGCTTTCTGGCCATCATTCATGGCGAAAGCCAGCGTCTGACCCGCCTTTTGGACGAAATCCTGGATCTTAGCGTTTTGGAAAGCGGGCGCGCGCGGCTAGAGATCCGACCCGTGCGCCTTGGCGACGCGATTGCCTCGGCCGCCGGCAGCACAGAAGGGTTGCGCCACCCCGAAGGCGTCCGGCTCGAAATCGCAGAGCCGCATCTCGACGCCTTGGTGATGGCCGATTTCGACCGGCTTGCACAGGTGATTATCAACTTGATTTCCAACGCTGTGAAATACGGCACCACAGAAGTGCCCGTCATCACGATCCGCGCAACGCCGCTGGGTGCCGGGATTGCCGTGGACGTGATCGACCATGGCCCCGGGATCCTGTCGGCGGATCGAGAGCGGGCGTTTGAGAAGTTTGCCCGTCTCGATGAGATGACGTTGGCAGGCTCCGCCGGGCTGGGCTTGCCGATCAGCCGCGAGATTATGCGCAATCTCGGCGGCGACCTTGTGCTGATGGACAGCGGACAAGGCGCGCATTTTCGCCTGACCCTGCCACGGGCACAGCCCGTGCCGGCGGTTGCGGCCTCCTAGAACATTTTCCACTCAAAGCAGGTCGGCCTTTATCAGAAAACGCGTTCAAGATCCTCAGGATGCTGATCTTGCGGCAGCGTTTTCCGATCCAATGTGAACGGGAATTGCTGTCAATCCCCATCGGTTGGGATCGGCTTAATAAGCGCAGCCCCATGATCCTCGCCCTGGTGATCTTGATCGGGCCCCGCGAACTTGATCGGGTAAGAATGGCCGCGTTTTTCCCACTTTTGCGTTTTGTGAAAACCCTGGATCCCACAGCGCTTCCCGAAATCAAAGAACGCGACGGGATGCTTGATGACTGGGGTCTTTCACAAAACCCTGTCGCCGGCGCGGTCCTACACCCCCGCACCCGCCGCGGCGCGCAAGGCTGTTTCCGTCGCCCGCAAAGGGCCATCTGAACCCGGTTTGCCCCAGTCCCGTTGGATCGCTGCGGCCGGCGGGCCGGATGCCGCGGTGCCGCCAGGAAGGCGGGCCGCGCCAAGACGCCGCCCGCGACGCAGCTCGATGCCCGCCACAAACGGGCCGGTCACGGCCGGCAGGCTTCTGCAGCGACCACCAGACCCGACCCATAGGTCCGGTCAAAGCCGGGCTGGCCCAAATCCTCGGCACTTGCCCGAAGCGCACGCCGGATGGTCGCGGCGTCTTGCCCGAAAAGCTCAGGGTCCGTCGCGATGCGGGCGGTCACGAACGGGACAGCCATCGAAGTGCCGGTGACAAACCGCAACCCCTCGGCGCCGCCGACGCGGATATCGACGCCCGGGGCGGAGACGTCGATATGCGCGCCCCGCACGGCCTGGCGATAGACTTCGCGGTTGGTGTCGACGGCGGTCACGGCGATCACCGCATCAAGCGCCGCGGGATAGCGCGGCGGCGCTGCGGCACCGTCATTGCCGGCGGCGGCCACGATCACCATCCCGCGCGCCCCCGGCCCCGCCATCCCCCTGTCGAGCAGTTTGTTGTAAGGGCCGGTCAGACTGACATTGACCACGCGGATCCCCTCTGCCTGAAGCCAGTCCAGCCCTTTTAGAAGACTGTCGACACCGCTGCGCGCCGCCCCGTCGGCGCCGCGTCCAACGACGCCGGCGGCATAGCCCACCGCGCCGCTGACCCGCTGGCGGTCCAAAAGGACCGAGGCAACATCGCTGCCGTGCCGGGTTTCGGGCCGGGCGTCGCGCAGAAAACTGCGCGCGACCACCCGCGCGCCCGGTTCTGCGGCCACCGCCGTGTCCAGCATCCCCACAGGGCCCAGCGCACGACAGCCGCCATCGGGCCAGCGCATCAGCGTGTCGGCATAGTCAAACCGACTGCGCGCCGTGTCCTCTGCCGGTTTGTAGATGTGGTTGAGCCCGGCGGTGACCTCTGGCTGTAGCGCCTCCAGCGCCGCGATCGCCGCGGGGCCGTCAAGCGCCGGCGGAATGGCGAACCGCACCATCCGCTCCCCCAGCGCCGGAAGGGAAACGGTTTCGAGCGGGACGAAACCTTGGGCCTCGGCGGCCCGCCGGAAATCGGCGCGGGCGCCGTCGATGGGGATCAATGCGATCACCTCGCGCGGGTCCAGCAGCTCTGCCGTCGGGCGCACAGACGGCACGCACCCCAGAAGCCCAAGGGCGCCAAGCAAGACCAGGCCCCTGCGGAACCGGCGGAGCATTGCCAAGCCGACGCGCGCACTGCGCGCGGTCGCCCAGGACGATCTGCGGCCCACCCCACCAGGCAATGCCCAAGCGACCGCACCGGGCGATGTGCGACCGACCGCACCGGGCGATGTGCGACCGACCGCATCGGGCGATGCGAGACGAGCCCAATCAGGCGCGACGCGACCTGCCGCTCCGGGCACCGCGCGACCTGCAGTTCCGGGCAACGCGCGATCTATTGCTCCGCGCAACGCCCAACCAGTAGCTCCGGGCAATACACGACCTGCCGCTCCGGGCCACGCGCGGCCCCCCGCTCCGAGCCCCGGGCCGCTTGCCGCTCCGACCCCCGGGCCGCTTGCCGCTCCGGGCCTTGGGCCGCTTGCCGCACCGCGCCCCGGGCCGCCTTTGAAACCCGATCTCCTCACCAGACCCCCCGTGGCAAAGCGAACAGTATCCCAAAAAATGTCTTCCCGGGCAGGAGAGCAAGTCACAAACTGGCGAAATCTCGATGCGCAGACTATGGGAGGGCAGCATCGCGCGCAGGGGATCGGGAGCAGGCCATGACAGGCGAAGATGACGCAACGCTTCTCGCGCGGATCGTCCGCAAAGACCGTCGCGCGATGCGCACGCTTTATCAGCGGCATTTCTCATCGCTTTACTGTTTTTTGCGGGCGCGGGGGGCGGATGCCAGCCTCGCCGACGATGTGTTGCAGGACGCAATGCTCGACGTATGGCGCCAAGCCGGGCGTTTTCGCGGATCCTCATCGGTGCGCACATGGCTTTTTGCAATCGCGCGCAACAAGATGATTGACCGGATGCGCAGTGCGGGTCGAATGACGCTGGTGGCCGAAGTGCCCGACACGCCGGACGAAGGACCGGACGCCGAAGCAACGGTTGCCGCCGCGCAAGACGCACAGCGCTTGCGCCTATGCGTCGACGCGCTGCCCCCGCAGCAGCGAAGCGCGGTTCGCCTCGCGTTCTTCGAAGACCTGACCTATGATGAGATCGGCCAGATCGAAGACATTCCCCCCGGCACTGTGAAATCGCGGATCTTTCACGCAAAGCAGTCCTTGATGCGCTGCCTTGGCCGCTCCTAGGGCTTTGCCGGGACAAAAGCGCCAAGAACCGGCTTTTTGCGATCAACACCCTGCGCACCGGGTATCTTGAGGCGGGTCTGCACGGCGCCGACGGGGAAGACCCGTTCGCAGTTCGCGAAAACCTGAACCCCCCTCTCCCGGCCTGCACGCGGCGGTTTCATCGGGTTGTGCTTCGGTCCGGTTGCCAGATGGGACGGCGCCGATGATGCCCGGAACTGAAACCGCTGGCCGCGACATGCCGCGCTTCGCAGGCGATCTGAATGGGCGCTGGTCGTGCCCTTCATGCCGGCGCCGAAGCGGATCGCGCGCCCACGCTCCACCGATTTCCGCGAAGTGATGAGCGCGATCCCGAAGATCGCCTCGACGGGCTGTCAGTCACGGCCGGCAAGCGATGCGACGCATCGCTGAGAGGGGCGGTTCTGCCAAAGGACTTCCCGCCATATTCAACTTTGTAGCGCGACTTCTACGACTGCCGTGACAGCGGGTTGCTGCAGACGAACCGCTTCGCATTGGCGACAGAGACACGTGATCTGGAGGGGCGCGAGGCCGGGCCAAGCGCCGGCGTGATCGACAGTTGAGCCCGTGAGCGTCCCGGGTTCAAGCCCACTAGCGACTGCGTGAAAACCACCGAAAACGGGGGCGTTCGCGGCTTTGACGTCGGCACGAAGATCAACGGGCGCACGCGCAACATCGTCGTCGACACCATCGGCCTGGTGTGTGGCCCCGTCATTGGCGCCGCCGACACCCAAGACCGCCCCGCTCGACAGATCGCTGCGCGACCGCCTGCCGGGCCATGGACGGCGCGCCCGGCAGGCCCGCTTCCATCCGAAGTCCTGCCCGTGGCTGCGACCCGTCTTCGCCCCCTCTTACCCATGGAAACATGTGCTACCGGGCAGCGGGTGGCGGAGATTTGGGACCGAAGCTGTGCTACGCGCGCGATAGGATCGGTGAGCGGCCGTTGAGATCGTTCAACGCTCCAACGCCGCCGAGGGCTTCGAGCTGCTTCCGAGGCGATGGCTGGTGGAGCGCAGCTTCGCTTGGGTAGGGAGAAGCCGGCGCCGGGCCAGAGGCCGGGGGAGAGGACTGGCGTCCGCGG
>CALCPC010000590.1 GCA_937900975.1 uncultured Paracoccaceae bacterium | reverse complement strand
GCGGCAGCGTTAGCGGAGCGGCATCGTCGGAGCAGCGCAGTCGGTGCGGCATCGTCGGAGCAGCGCAGTCGGAGCGGCGCAATCGGAGCGGCGCAATCGGAGCGGCGCAGTCGGAGCGGCGCTGTCGGCGCAGCGTTATCGGGGCGGCGCTGTCGGCGCCACATCTTCTGAGCAAGTTTTTGGCGCAACACCACCCGCGCAGGGTCTCCGGCTCGCGGCTACGGTCCGGCGTCGCCAGCGCAGGACCCTTGGAGTGGGATCTTTGCCTACGGCGTCGAGCCCCTTGCACTGCGAGCGAACCGCCCCCCGCCCGCGCTTGCCCCGTGGGGCATGACGCTCTCAAACCGGGCCCGGCTCGACCGCATGCCGCGCCCTCAATCGGCCTTCGACCCATCCAGTGCGTCTCGAGAACTATCTGAGCCGTCCAGCACCCCATAACGCGCTGAATTCTTTCATTTCAAACAGCGTTATGGTGCGCGGGAAAGGCCTCAATCGGGGGCGAGCAACGCCGCGACATACGGCCCGATATCGGCCACGATTTTTGCCACACCCTCGGCGTTTGGATGGATGCCGTCGGGCTGCATCAAGGGGGCCGCCTCGCGCAGCGTCGCCGCGCCCAGCCCGGCTAGAAAGTTGGGATAAAGCGTGGCGCCATAACGCTCGGCCAAAACGGGGTACATGCCATCGAAGGCGGCTTTGTAATCGGGGCCGTAATTGCCCGCTGCCGGCACGGCGGCCAAAAGGACCGGCAGGTCGCGGGCTGCGATCTCGGCCAGGATCGCATCGAGATTGGCCGCCGCCGCCGCCGGATCCACGCCGCGCAACATGTCATTGGCCCCAAGCGCGACGATAACCGCATCGGCAGCCCCCGAAAGCGTCCAACCGATGCGCGCCCGCCCGCCCGCCGTGGTGTCGCCCGAGACGCCGGCATTGACCACCGTCGCCGCAATGCCCTCAGCCGCCAACCAGCGGTCCAGGACGGGGACGAACCCCTCCTCCGGCGGCAAACCGTAGCCTTGCGTCAGGCTATCGCCAAAAGCGATCAGCGTTAGCGGGTCTTCCGCCGCGGCTTTCGGCGACGCGAGCACGGCTGGCAAAAGAAAGGCCAGCAAAAGAAGGGCGCGCCGGGAGTTGCGCGGCAGGCACGACGCCCCATATGCCCCCGCAAGACCCCCAATCCAGGAGAGACGCCCGATGACCGACCCCGTGATCCAATTGACCGATGTGCGGCTGGCGCTGGATGGCAATGCCGGTCGGGTCGACATCCTGCGGGGGATTACACTCACCGTCGCGCGGGGCGAGACTTTGGGTCTGATCGGGCCTTCGGGGTCGGGCAAGTCATCTCTCCTGATGGTCATGGGCGGGTTGGAGCGGGCGACGGGCGGTCAAATTTCTGTTCTGGGACGGGACATGACGCAGCTTGGCGAAGACGATCTGGCCCGGTTTCGCAGGGATCATATGGGTGTCGTGTTCCAGTCTTTCCACCTCATCCCCACGATGACGGCGCTTGAAAATGTCGCGACGCCGCTAGAGCTTGCGGGCGCGCCGGACGCGCAGGACCGCGCGGCGGCGGAGCTGTCGGCGGTGGGGCTTGGCGACCGGTTGGGACACTATCCGGGGCAGATGTCGGGCGGGGAGCAGCAGCGCGTGGCGCTG
>CALCPC010000589.1 GCA_937900975.1 uncultured Paracoccaceae bacterium | reverse complement strand
GGCGCAGGCGAGGCCGCCCAAGCACGATGGCTACACCACGGATTGGGCGGATGCCCGCGATGTGCCGCTGATCAGCGGCGCCTTCGATCTCGACGATTATGCCGACTACATGATCGAATTTTGCCAGTTCCTCGGCCAGGGGGGTGAGCGTCCGGCGGTGATGGCGGTTTGCCAGCCTGGGGTGCCGATGATGGTCGCGGCCAGCCTTATGGCGATGGATCAGGATCCGGCGCGGCCCGCCTCCATCACACTTATGGGGTCCCCCATCGACACAGCCTGCAACCCCAAACAACCCAATGAGCTTGCCACCAGCCGCCCGCTGTCATGGTTTGAGACCAATGTCGTCGTCCGCGTGCCCTGGCCCAACAAGGGGTTTCTCCGCCGCGTCTACCCAGGGTTCTTGCAGCTCGCCGGGTTTATGTCGATGAATATGGACCGCCACCGCGACGCGCATGTCCGCCAGTTCCGCAACCTGGTGCGGGGCGACGGCGACAGTGCCGCGGCGCATCGCCGGTTCTATGATGAGTACATGGCGGTGATGGATTTGACGGCGGAGTTTTATCTCCAAACGATTGAACGTGTTTTCCAAAAGCGGCTTCTGGCCACCGGCGCCTATCGCCACCGCAACCGGCTGATAGAGCCTTCGGCGATTGACGATATCGCTGTGCTGGCGATCGAGGGCGAAAAGGACGACATCACCGGGCTTGGTCAAACCACCGCGGTTCTGGATCTTGTGCCGAACCTGCCGACGGCGATGAAATCCGGCTATGTTCAGGAGAAAGTGGGCCATTACGGCGTCTTCAACGGATCCCGTTGGCGGGAGCAAATCCAACCGCGTGTGGCGGCGTTTATCGCCCAGCACCGCGCGGCCATCGGCTGATCCGCGCCGATGGGCGAGCGGCTTGCGCTCGACTGTCCGGAGATTACGATTGAGGTCCGGCGCCGGAAGACTGCGCGGCATCTGACGCTGCGCGTGGCGCATGGTGGTGAGGGGGTTTACCTCACCGCGCCACCACACACGCCCACAGCGTCCCTGCGGGCGTTTCTAGCGGACAAATCCGACTGGCTGGCCGAAAAACTGGCCGAACGTCCGGGCCCGGTGGACATCGAACCCGGTGTCCTGCTGCCCTTTGCGGGACGCCCCCAACGCCTGCAGCCCGGTACGGGGCGCCGTGTGGTCCAGGACGGCGATACGGTGCTGGTCCCGGGGCAGGGGGTGCGGTTCCGGGCGCGGCTGAAGGCTTGGCTGATGGAAGAGGCGCGTGCCCGGCTTTTGGACGCGGCCGAGCGTCATGCGCGGGCGCTTGATCGCCCGATCCGCGACATCCGGTTGCGCGACACGCGATCGCGTTGGGGCTCCTGCTCGGCGGATGGGCGGCTGATGTTCAGTTGGCGGCTGGTCATGGCGCCGCCCTTTGTGCTGGACTATGTCGCCGCGCATGAGGCCGCGCATCTGGTGGAGATGAACCACTCGGCGCGGTTCTGGGCGCTTCTTGGCTCGCTCGACACCGATCTTGACGGGGGCCGCGCCTGGCTGCGCAGCCCCGCAGCGGCAGAGCTTCACCGATACCGGTTTTAGGCGGTTACTCGCTGACCGCGACGGTCGTGCTGCTGGCGGGCGCGTCGAAAAAATTGCCGTGGATCCAAACCCGACGGTCGATCAGCGGCGCAACCACCTCGATCCAAATCCCGTCCCGCTGGCCGGTGACGGCCAGCCGGTCGCCAAAACCGGCCCGGCCCGCGATCGTGAATTCGGTCCCCGGGCCCTCACGCAGGTTCACACTGCGCCCCGTGACAGACCCTTCGGGCCGGCTCGGCGCAGCGAAGGTGGGTCCCGCGTCCACGCCGGACGCCGTGAACACAACCGCCTCCAGCACGGCGGTTTCAAGGCCGGATTGGTCCGCGCGGCTTGGCAGTGTCTCTGTCGCGTCTGCCACAGGGGCGATTTGGGGGGTGGACGGTTGTGCCTCCTCCGACGCAGGATCGAAGCTCGCAAGAAGACAGGCGCCGCCAAACGCCGTCGCCGTCAAATAGGTCAAAAAATTGGACACGAATTCAGACACGCTACCCCTCCGCACTGGCGCTCCCACCATTTAGACTCACTCTATAGATTCGCTAAAGCGGAGATCGCAATTTGGCGTCTTTACCCACATCCCTGACCGGTCCCCCGCCGGAAAGCCGTGTTCCGGCCCACGAGCGGGTGTTCAAGACCCTGAGAACGCGAATCATTCAAGGCCGTGTCGCGCCGGGCGAGGCAATGACGCTGCGGGGGGTAGGCGCGGAATTCGGCGTGAGTATGACGCCGGTGCGCGAGGCGACACGCCGCCTTGTCGCCGAGGGCGCGCTGAAGCTTTCCGCGTCGGGCCGGATAACCGTCACCCGCCCAACGGCCGAGCGGATTGAGGAGCTTGCGGCCCTGCGCGCCCTGCTGGAGCCAGAGCTTGCGTCGCGCGCCTTGCCCCGGGCGCATGACGCGCTGATTTTTCGCATGGTCGAGATCAACCGCCAGATCGGGACCGCGCGCCGGACCCGCGACGCCTATGCCTATCAGCGGCTGAACCTCGATTTTCACCGCAACCTCTATCTCCGCGCCCAGGCGCCCGCGATGCTGGCGCTGATCGAAACGGTTTGGCTGCAGCTTGGACCGACGATGCGGGCGCTTTACGCCCGCCACTATTCCAGCGCGGCGGAGGAGCAGCACAACAAAGTGCTCGACGCGCTGCGAAGCGGTGACGAACCGGGGCTTCGGTTGGCCGTTCGGGCCGATGTGACGACGGGTCTGCGCCGGCTGATCGGCTAACGCTTCTGCCGCTGCGGTGATGAGCGGGGCTGGCGCCGCAGGGCCGAAGCGGGCCCTTGCGCGCCGGCTCATCTTCGGACGAGCCCTCCGCCGCGGCGCTCAACGGTTGCCATTGGCGTGGGGATTTGGTTCACCGGGGTATGCCTCTGTTTTTCCTTGCCCCCCCGTTTTCGCCGCGCGCGCGCGGCTTTGCTTGGCCGGACCGCGACGCGACAGCGCGCGGTGCCGGCCCGGTTTTCCCTGCAGTGCCGCCGGTTAAGAAGTGCCGGGACAGTCAGGGCCTGCGTTTTCGCCGTTTCAGCCACAAGACCGCGGATTTCTGGTGCCGCGTCCCGCCTTTGCGTCTGGGGCCGTCGCGCGCCCTGCAAACCGGGCCAAGGCCGTGACCGCCGCGCGTGGGCGGCCTATTCGCAGCATTGCCTGCGTGGGCGAAGTGATGATCGAGCTGTCGCCCGCCGGGGCCGATACCGCGCGCGTCGGCGTCGCGGGCGATACCTATAACACCGCCGTCTACCTCCGCCGCGCGCTGCCTGGGGCGGTGGAGGTCGCTTATGTCACGGCGCTCGGCGATGAGGCGATGTCGGCGCGGATCCTCGATGCGCTCGGGAACGAGGGGCTTTCGGACCGGTTGGTTGAGCGGCGGCGCGGCGCGGTCCCGGGTCTTTACGCAATTTCGCTGGATCAATCGGGGGAACGCAGCTTCACCTACTGGCGCTCAACCTCGGCCGCGCGGACGCTGTTCACCCCGCCCTGTCGGGTCGACCTGGCCGCGCTTGACGGGTTCGACCTGGTCTATCTGTCCGGCATCTCGCTTGCGATCTTGCCGCCGGATGTGCGCACGCGCCTTGCGGAATGGATCGATGCCTACCGCGCCCGGGGTGGGCAGATTGCGTTCGATTCCAACTATCGCCCGCGGCTTTGGCCTGACGCGGCCACGGCGCAGGCGGCGATGATGGCGCTTTGGCAGCGCACGGATGTGGCGCTGCCTTCGCTCGACGACGAAGAGGCGCTTTTCGGCGCAGAGGGTGAGACGGCCGTGCGCGCCAGGCTCCGGTCCGCGGGCGTGGCGTTTGGGGCGCTGAAACGCGGCGCTTCCGGTCCCCGGGCCGTGGATGATGGCGGGCAGGGGCTGGCGGTGACGCCGGTTGTCGATGTGGTCGATACGACTGCGGCGGGGGACAGCTTTAACGCGGGCTTTCTTGCCGCTTATGCCGGCGGCGCGGATCTGACGGCGGCGATGGCGGCGGGCCATGCCTTGTCTGCCGAGGTGATCCGCCACCCCGGCGCGATCTTGCCGAAACCGGCCTAACCAAGGCCCCCGCCGCACCCCTGGCCCGCCAGCATTCGATGTGCAAAGGCCTGCCGCTGGCCTCTCGCATCATTTGGTGTTGCGAGAGTCCGACAACTCAATTAACACGGTGATGGCGACCATGGCAGAAAGGGAGCCGCGCATGCGCCGCAGACTTTCCCAAAACTTAGGGGAGACCCGCCTGCGCCGCCGGCGGCGGTCCGCGGATCCGATGCGCACCTACGACGCCCTGCCAGCGCCGCTGCGCCATTGGCTCGCCGATGCGGCGCTGCCCTGGTCCCCAGCATCGGCGCACCGCGTTTGGGTTCGGGCTCCGGCCCGGGGCCTTAGCGCGGAAGCAACGCTAGCCAGCCTTACCGATGCCGAGGCACGCCTGCTTACCCGTGACAGCCTTGCGCACGCGAACACGCTGAGTGCGCGAAACTAAAGGATGACGTTTATGACAATTTTGACACGGTTTGCAGCGACACTCTTCGTCGTGCTCAGCGCCGCCGCGGCAGCGCTCGGCGCCGATAAAAGCCTGACAGTGTCGGTGACTTGGGGCCCGACGGCTGAGGTGCCGGATCCGCGGGCGAGCTATAATGGGTGGCTGTCGAACCAATCCGGCGTGACGGAAACGCTGATGGGTCTGGATTACAGCCTGCAGCTTTACCCCCGCCTTGCCGAAAGCATTGAGCAAACCGCGCCCACCACCTGGCGCGTCACGCTGCGGGAGGGCGTTACCTTCCCCGATGGGACGCCGCTGACCGCCGCTGCCGAGATCGCCGCCCTCGCCCCGATCTCGGAAGAGGGTCACCCAGGCCACAACGCGCGGATTGCCAACCTGCTCGATCTTGGCGGCCTCTCGGCCGACGGGGAGCGTGCCGTGATTTTTGAGACCAACAGCCCGAATGCCGCCTTCCCCTGGGCCTTGTCAGAGCCGGGCGCGGCCATTCTTGGCCCCCAGTCAGAGGCGTTCCCGATCAACGCAACCGGCCCCTATATTTTCCGCGAGGCGGTGCCGCAGCAGCTTTACCGGGTCGAGGCGAACGCCGATTACAGGCTTGGCACACCCGGTCTTGACGAAGTGCGGGTGGTCGTCTCCCCCGACCCCGCGACCGCGGCATTGGCGTTCGAGGCGGGGGAGGTCGATTTGGTCATCAACTATCCCGAGGTCGATTTCGAGCGGTTCCAAACCACCGGCGCGCAGGGCTTTTCGGCGGCGACCGCACGGCTTTACTTCTACACTGTCAACGCGGCCTCCGGTCCGATGGCCAACCCTTTGATCCGGCGTGCAGTCTCGCTGGCCATCGACCGCGCGGGCGTGGTTCAGGCCGCGCTGTCGGGCGTCGGCGGTGTTCCCGCCGGGACGGTCTATCCTGCGGGCAAAAGCTGGGCCGCCGATATCCCCGCCCGCTTTGACCCTGCGGCGGCCGAGGCGCTGCTGGCAGAGGCGGGCGCGGTCAAGCAAGGGGGGCGCTGGATGCTGGAGGGTGCGCCGCTTGAGATCGATATCGTGACCTATGCGTCGCGTGCGGCGCTGCCGCCGACGGCAGAGCTGACACAGGCCTTCCTGCAGGCCATCGGCGTGACGTCGAACATCCGGATTGGTGAGTACGGCGCCAGCAGCGACGCGATTGCGGATGGATCCGCCGATCTTTTCTTGCAGGCTTGGGTGACGACACCGCAAGGCGATCCCGGTGCGGTGCTGGAGGCGCTGTTGAAATCCGATGGCGGCTCCAATGTCGGGGGCTATACCAATGCGCGGCTCGATGCGCTGCTCGATGCGGGGCGGGAAACTTTCGACACGGCGGGCCGCGCGGAAATCTACGACGAAGTCCAACAGATCATCGCCAGCGACGCCGCGCTGATCCCGGTCTTTCACGTCAGCCAGACAATCGTGTGTGTTCCAGGTCTCAGCG
>CALCPC010000588.1 GCA_937900975.1 uncultured Paracoccaceae bacterium | reverse complement strand
CAGGCGCGAATAGATGTAGCCGACCTCTTGCAGGTTGAATAGGGCTGCCGCGTGTTCGGCGTCGCGGAACACGAATGCGGTCGACTGATAGATCGGCGTCTGCCGGGCCCCCGTGGCCGGGTCGGGCCGGGCACCGGCGTGGATTTGCAGCGTGTCGAAG
Source organism: uncultured Paracoccaceae bacterium (assembly GCA_937900975.1). Classification (GTDB taxonomy): domain Bacteria; phylum Pseudomonadota; class Alphaproteobacteria; order Rhodobacterales; family Rhodobacteraceae; genus Algicella. The sequence continues at coordinate 1,699 of CALCPC010000588.1, read as the reverse complement.
CCGTAGAGCGGGCCATCGGTCATGGAAATGTCCTTTGCAGTCCTGAATTGCGCGTTGGTCCGTACCTACGGCAAAGGCGACAGGGGCGGCAAGGGCAGGCGTGATGGGGTCAGGCGATGGCGCTCATCGGCATCGTGGCGAGCGCATCAGGAAAGGCCGTCACGGTGTAATCGATCATCTCGACCCTTGGGTAGAGATCCCCTTCGGCCTGATGCGTCACATAGCGCACCTGATTGGTGCGCAGGCAGCGCCCGTCTGCATCCAGATGATCCCATTCGACCCACAGCGTGGATGAGCCGCGCACAGGCACACCTTCGGCGACGATGCGCGGACGCAGCTTGACCGTCCCGATCGACAGCGCTGCGTCGCGATAGAGCAGCAACGCCTCGCCCAGGGTTTCCGCGCTGCCAAAGACCTGCAGATCGCCTTGGAGATAAACCGGTTGCGGATACGCGAACCAGCCGGTGAGGTAATCGATGCGGCCTTGCAGGAATGCGTCGGCCAAACAGCTGAGAATACGGGAACTTGAGACTTTCATGAGTGCCTCACTACAGGATAAGGAGCTTTACGTAATATGCCGCTCACGTAACCCTGAACTTTGCGCGCGCAAAGTGTTTTTTGACCCGTTTGCGGTCGGAATCGCCGCGCGTCCCGAATTGACGCAACGTCGCTTGGTCAACGCATCCAGAAGCCGTTGGATTTGATGCGATTTCGGATCGCCTGCTCGCGCCGGGGCATGTCGTTCTGATCGAACAGCGCGCGTACCTTGTCGCCGCGTTTCTGGTAGACCATGCGCTTGATCGGCTCATAGGCCTTGAGCACTTTCTTGATCTTGTTGGGGGCTGCGATTTCCTCGAGCGTGGCGATGACCGCCTCACTTTCGCGCGCGTAAAGAAGCGGGAATAGGCGGTAGTGGCAGCTATGCGTGCCGTCCAGCATCCCGTGCACGGCGCTGTCGCGACCGCCCCCCAGCGCGTGGATCACGAGCGGCAGCGCGACCTGATCCAGCCACGGGTCCAGCGACTGACATACCAGTGCGCGGGGCGGGTCATCGCGGAGGGCCAGCGCATAGTCGAGAAACAGCTGCGTGCGGGCACGGGCCAAAGAAATACCCGGCGTTGAAATAGAGGTACCGGCCCCAGTATTCATCCGGTTCCATCGGGTCGATGCTGCTTGCGAAATCCAGCCCGAACTTGTCATAAAGCGACGCCCAGATTTCGGTGTAACCGGGGCCATAGAGTTCGATCTGCGGCCACGTGCCTGTCCGGCGCATCGAGGCGGAGGGGCGGTCAAAATCAAACGGCAACGTGCTGATCTCGTCGAGGATCAGCGTGTCGGTGTCGAAAAACACGAAAGGCTCGCCCTTGGGCAGGGCGGCCAGCATCTCGATCTTGTTGCCATAAGGGTAGTGCGACCCGAAATGCGGCGTGTCGAAAGGGACGATCTCGGCCCCCAGATCGGCCAGCGTCTGGCGCACGTCCTCTTGCGCGATGCGCGGATCGCCGTCCCATGTGTCGCCCGGCTGCGGCTCCGCCACCAGCAGGCGGCCCTGAAACCCGGGGCTTTTGGCGCGCAAGGAGGCCGCGAACAGGATCGCCTCGAACGACAGGCGTCCCTTTTGGCCGACAATGGCGATGTTGAAAGGGGCCGGTTGTGCTGCGGCTTTGCGTGGCATGATCCGCTCTTGTTCTTCTGCTCG
>CALCPC010000587.1 GCA_937900975.1 uncultured Paracoccaceae bacterium | reverse complement strand
AAGAGCTTTCTGAAAACCCGGAGTACCCGATCAACTATCACCACGCGGATGGAGGTATTCGTCTTGCCAGCACCGAGGCGCAGATGCAGGGGTACCGTCACTTCGCTTCGATGGCGCGGGGCATGGATGTGCATTTTGAAGTGATCGACGCCGAAGACTGCGCGCGCCGCCACCCTCTGATTTCGACCACAAACCTGCTCGGCGGGCTTTGGGACCCGCTGGATGGTGACATCGCCCCGGCGCAGTTGTGTCAGGCGCTCGCCTTTCATGCGCGCAAGGCTGGGGCAGAGGTGTATCGCAACACGCCCGTGACCGCGCTGACGCAGCACAAGGACGACACCTGGACCGTGCATACCGAAAAGGGCGATATCGACTGCGACATCGTTGTGAACGCTTGTGGCTACCGGGTAAACGAAGTGGGCGCGATGAAGGGGGTGCACCATCCAGACGCCTCCATGGAGCATCAGTATTTTCAGACCGAAGATATCCCCGCCATTGCCGAGGCTGGGCACCGAATGCCGCTCCTGCGTTGCCCGATTTCGGATTACTACAGCCGCCAGGAAAAAGGCGGCCTGCTTGTCGGGTTTTATGAGCAAGACTGCCGCCCTTGGGGGATGGACGGGATCGATCCGAACTTTGTCAGCGCGCTTTGCCCGGACGATCTTGACCGTGTCATGGACGTTTTGGCAGGAGCCTTCGAACGCATGCCTGCGTTGGAAGAAACCGGAATTCGCGCCATCGTGAACGGCCCGATCACCTACACGATCGACGGTGCGCCGCTGGTCGGCCCGATCCCCGGCAAGCGCAACGCATTTTGCATTATCGGCCTGCGGGCGGGGCTGGGTGAGGGCGGCGGTCACGGCTGGCTTTTGGCTCAACAGATCGTGCATGGCGAGGCCTGCTACGACACTTGGTGCCTTGACCCGCGCCGCTTCACGGGCCACGCGAACGTAGAATTGACCTCGCTTAAGGCCATCGAGGACTACCAGAACGAGTTCCGGTTCCATTTCCCACACGAACACCGCCCTGCCGGTCGGCCTGCGAAGACAACACCCCTTACACCCATTCTGGCCGCCGAGGGCGCCGAATTCACGGTCGTGAACGGCTGGGAGCGCGTGGATTACATCAAGCCAAATGCGGAGTTTCATCCGACGCTGAGCTTCGACTTCGACGAAGCCTTTGATGTTGTCGCGGCTGAGGTTAGGACCGTGCAAACCCATGTCGGTCTCTGCGAGGTGAACGGCTTCAACCGGATCGAGATCACAGGCGCAAACCGCCACACATTCCTGGACCGGATGTTCTGCGGCACCGTGCCGAAACGGGCGGGCCGCGTTGGGTTGGGATACCTTTTGAACCACCACGGCATGATCAAAAGTGAGGCCACCGTTGCCAATCTTCCGGCCAGCGACCGCGGTCCGGATCGCGTCTGGTACGGTTCGGCGGCGGCCAGTGAGTCCCACGACATGGACTGGCTCTCCCAACATTTGCGCCCCGCGGAAGACGTGCAGATCCGCAGCTTGACCAATGATCACACGATCCTGGTCCTGGCAGGTCCGAAATCGCGCGATGTTCTGTCGGCCTGCGCGCGCGGCGACTGGTCGAACAGCGCTTTCCCCTGGCTTTCGGTTCGGGAATGCTTCATCGGTTACGCGCCTGCGATCGTGATGAGCGTGAGTTTTTCGGGCGAATTGGCGTATGAAATCCACGTCCCCAATGCGTCGCTTTATGCCGCCTATCTTGCATTGCGCGAGGCTGGGGGGACGCACGGGTTGAAGCTTTTCGGTGCGCGCGCCGTCGACTCCATGCGTATGGAAAAAGGCTTCCTGCATTGGAAAGCGGATTTGCTGACGGAATTTGACCCATTCGAGACCGCATTGGATCGGTTCGTGAAGTTGGAAAAGACCGACTTTGTCGGCAAGTCCGCGCTTCAAAAACGCCACGCCGCTGGCCCGAAGAAGAAGCGCGTGTCTTTGAAAATCAACACAACCCAAGCACCCGCGCATGGAGGCGCATCGCTTATGCAGGGGGGCCAGGTCGTCGGTACAATCACGTCGGGCGACTGGGGCCACCGCGTCGGCATGAACCTGGCCTATGCGTTTGTCGATCCGCTGTACGCTGAGGTTGGTACAGCACTCCAGTTGGACATGTACGGGGATCTTGTTGCTGCCGAAGTCATCAAACCATCGCCCTATGACCCCGCCTTTGAGTTGCTGCGCGCATAAGCTCGGTCTGAGCGAAGGAAAGCTTATACCTCAAGACCTCGTAGACGTCCGAGGATCGTGGTCCGAGGGGTGGTGTAACTTCCGCCGTTAGCGCGGGCTCACAGATGTCCTTGCCTTGCCAATCGCGGCCTGCTTGGCAGCGACCTTTGTTCTTCGGCTAGAGCATTTTCCGTTCAAAACAGGGCAGCCTTCATCAGAAGGCGCATTCAAGTTCCTCAGGATGTTGATCTTGAGGCAGCGATTTCTGATCCAATGTGAACGGAAATTGCTCTAAAATGCGACCTTGTCGCCGCCCTTAAGGGCCAGGAGGGCGCGCGCCTCGTCCGGCGACGCAACGTCCAGACCCAATCCTTCGATGATCTGTCGGACCCGGCTGACCTGCACCGCGTTCGAGGTCGCCAGTTGACCCGGTCCGGCCCAAATACTGTCTTCCAAACCGACCCGGACATTCCCCCCCAAAGCGGCGGCCTGTGCGGCGATCCGAAACTGGTTTGATCCCGCGCCGAGAACGGACCAGCGATACTCCGCGCCAAACAGGCGGTCCGCGGTGCGTTTCATGTGCAGAACGTCCTCTGGATGGGGGCCGATCCCCCCCAACAGCCCGAAAACCGACTGGACGAAGAACGGCGCCTTGACCAATCCGCGATCCGCGAAATGCGCTAAGTTATAAAGGTGTGAGATGTCATAGCACTCGAACTCGAACCGCGTTCCGTTTCCATAGCAGGTCTGAAGAACGTACTCGATATCTTTGAACGAGTTGCGGAAAACGAGGTCTTTTGAGCCTTCAAGATGCTCCCGCTCCCAATCGTGCTTGAACGCCTTGAAACGCTTGAGCATCGGGTACAGCCCGAAATTCATCGATCCCATGTTGAGCGAGGCAACCTCGGGCTGGTAATGCGCGGCGGGGGCTGCGCGTTCCTCGACGCTCATATACGGGCTGCCGCCTGTCGTGATGTTCAAGACCGCGTTGGTGGCTTGCTTGATGCGCGGCAGAAACGGCGCAAAGCCTTCGGGGCTTTGATCCGGGCGGCCCGTTTCAGGATCGCGGGCGTGCAGGTGCAAAATGGCGGCACCTGCCTTGGCCGCGGCGACGGCCGCGGTCGCGAGCTCATCCGGTGTAATCGGCAGGTACGGTGTCATCGACGGCGTGTGAATAGCCCCGGTGATTGCGCAGGTGATGATGACTTTGCCTTTAGGGGCCGGGTGTTCCGTCATGACTGACCGGTTTGCCTTTCAAAGAGTTTCGACATTGCCATCCACGGCCAGCGACTGGCCGGAAAGGTTTTTGCCCGCATCCGAAAGCAGAAACGCCACTGTCGCGGCCACGTCCCGGGCATCCACCATGCGGCGCAGGGAGACCGAGCCGAGGTAGCGGGCGCGCATCTCTGCCACGCTGAGGCCCTCGGCCTCTGCCTTTCGTTCGATAACGGTCTCCATGCGGGGACCGGCGACAAAGCCGGGCAGCAGGGCATTGACGCGGATATTGTCCGGTCCAAGCTCTTTCGCGAGGCTTTGGGTCAATCCGATGACGCCAAACTTCGCCGCGGAATACGGGCTGCGAAAGGCATAGCCATGTTTTCCGGCCGCCGACGACATGTTGATAATGGACCCGCCCCCCGCCGCCCGGATCAAGGGCACCGCGGCCCGGGCACACAGGAACTGACCGGTCAGACAGACGTCGAGACAGCGGCGCCAATCTGCGGCCGAAATCTCGGCGACCCCCGCGGTTGGCCCGGCAACGCCGGCATTGTTGATGAGGACGTCAAGCCAGCCCAAGTGGGACGCGGCCTGCGCAAAGGCATCGAAACCGGCGTGTACATC
>CALCPC010000586.1 GCA_937900975.1 uncultured Paracoccaceae bacterium | reverse complement strand
AATTGTGCGGGTGATCCGAAAACGCGACCCGAAGGCGCCCCACAACACGCTGCTAGTGCTTGATGCCACAACCGGACAAAACGCGTTGGAGCAGGTTCGGATCTTCCAGGAGGTCGCGGACGTCTCCGGCCTCGTGATGACAAAGCTCGACGGGACGGCAAAGGGTGGCGTTCTTGTGGCGCTGGCCGACCGGTTCGGGCTGCCCATCCATGCCATCGGCGTGGGCGAGGGCATCGACGATCTTGCGCCTTTTGATCCCGAGGATTTTGCGACCGCCCTGACCGGCCACGATGTCTAGCTTGCGCGGCCGGGCTGTGCCGCTCTCGGTTTGGTTGGCGGCGCGTGTCGGCGGGTGTGGGGCCGCGCCGGGCCGCAGCGGCTGGACATCCTGGCGGTTGGCCGGGGGGGCGCGGGGCGTTGGCGGCGACCGGCCGGCCGGCGGTGCGGGAGCGCGTGGCGGATGACGGATTGGCTGCTGTCGATTGAAGGCACCGGCGAGGGGCATCGCGTGGCGATGATCCTTGCGCTGGTCTCGGCGGTGGCGCACGCCATTTTTGGCGCGCTTCAAAAATGGCGTTTCGACCCTTGGGTGACGCGCGGGGCAATCGATATCTTTTTGCTGGGCATGGCGTTGCCCGTAGCGCTGTGCGTCGTGCCCTGGCCGACGCCTTTTTTGTGGACGCTCCTGGCGGGCAGCTTTGTGATCCACTTTGCCTATAAGTTCGTTCTTGCCCACGCCTATGAGCGGGCGGCCTACACGGTCGTCTACCCCGTCGTGCGCGGCACAGGGCCCTTTGCAACCGTCGTCGTTGCGGGGTTCGTTTTCGGCGAGCAGTTTACCGCGCTCCAATGGGGCGGGGTCGTTCTATTGTCCGGCGCGATCTTCGGGCTTGCGGGCGTCAATTTTCGCGCGGCGCGGGTCGACCGCGATGTTCTTTTGGCCGCGCTGATCCTGGCGTTTCTGACCGGCCTGATTGTGGCGGCCTATACGGTCTACGACGCCTATGGCATCCGCGCGGCGGCCAATCCGTTTACCTTTTTGGCTTGGTTTTTTGTCGTCGACAGCCTGATTTTCCCCGTGCTTGCCTGGCGGCGTTGGCAGCGGCTGACAGCGCGCCCCGACCCGCGGCCGTTGTTGCAGCGGGGTTTTCTTGGCGCGCTGATCGCTTATGTCAGCTTTGGTTCGGTTATGATGGCAACCCGGCTTGACAAAGTGGGGG
>CALCPC010000585.1 GCA_937900975.1 uncultured Paracoccaceae bacterium | reverse complement strand
ATGCGCCAAGCGGGATCGGGACCGGTGACGTCCACAGCGCAACCTGCGCGTTGGCAGCCACCGCAAGCACCAAGATCCCCGCAGCTACCAAAAGCGCGCGCTTGATCCAAAGACCGACCCCCGCGCCGTGCCAAAATGTTTCCTGTAGGACCGGGGCGCTTCTCATGCTCATGGGGCTTTCTCCTTTGCCGCGTCGTCTCTGACTGCCACGAAGGATCAGGGCATTCAAGGCCGGCGGTAGCGGCTGACGATGGTCAGCCGCTTGGCCGGCCCCCTGACCCACCAAACCAGCCGCCATCGGGGCCAGGCACCGAACGCATAAGCGCCGCGATAGGTATCGGGGGGACACGCATGTTCGGTCCGCCCATCCGCCCAGCGAAAGCTGTGAAAGGGCCGGCCATCGGTGAACCAAACATCCGCACCATCCGGCACGGCGCGGTAGACATAACTGCGTTCGGCGGCCAACGTCTGGCCACTGACAATTGTCAACTGACCGATCTCGCGATACCGCCACCCGTCGCCCTCGGCCGTGAAGGCAGCCCGCCCCCGCAGCCGGGCCGTGCCATTGGGCGCCATGATCCGCCGATCCAGCACCCAATCGCCCGCAAGATCGTCAAGCCTCACGCCGCCGCCCCTTGCCGCTGCATCCCCATGCGCCTACACCGGCCCCGTCGCACCTGACCGGAGGCCCCATGATCCCGCGCTATTCCCGCCCCGATATGGTGGCCGTCTGGTCGCCGGAGACCAAGTTCCGCATTTGGTTTGAGATCGAGGCCCATGCCGGCGATGCCATGGCCGCGCTTGGCTTGATCCCGGCCGAAAATGCGGCGGCGGTTTGGCAAGCGGCGGAGGTTGAGTTCGACATTGCCCGCATCGACGCCATCGAGGCTGTGACCAAACACGATGTGATCGCGTTTCTGACCCATCTGGGCGAGATCGTCGGGCCGGATGCCGCGCGCTTTGTCCACCAGGGCATGACCTCGTCGGACGTGCTCGACACCTGTTTCAACATCCAGCTCGTTCGCTCTGCCGATATCCTTTTGGCCGATCTCGATGCGCTTTTGGCGGCCCTGAAGACCCGGGCGTTCGAGCATAAGGACACGCTGACCATCGGCCGCAGCCATGGCATCCATGCGGAGCCGACGACCTTTGGGCTGAAGCTCGCCCAAGCCTATGCCGAGATGGACCGCAACCGTGCCCGTTTGCGTGCGGCGCGGGCCGAGGTGGCGACCGGTGCCATCTCG
>CALCPC010000584.1 GCA_937900975.1 uncultured Paracoccaceae bacterium | reverse complement strand
CATTGGTCGGGTTCGCGCGATGCGCCCGCTCGGCCATGTCAAGCGCTGCATCGGCCTGACCGTGCCGCTCGCGCGCCATCGCGGCCTGAGCATAGAAATAGGCCCAGTCGCGGCCCTTGCCGTCCAGCGCCTCGGCCTGGACCAAATCCTCATCCAAAAGGGCCGCAGCGCGCCCGAGATCGTGCATTTTCAACAGCGAATTGCCGACCGATGCGGAAAGCCCCGGCTCAAACCGCTCTTCCAGCGCCCGGGCGGTGTAGCGCGACAGAGACGCCTCGACCACCAGCGCGTTGCGCTGCAGCTGAAGGTAAAGTGTCATGGTGAAAAGCGAGGAGCCCTCGATCAAGGCAAGCTCCGTCGGCATGTCGAGCGCTGTCGGAACAGCACCCAGATCGACGGGCGTGATCCCTGTCAGATACGATTCGAGTGCCGGCAACCGCTCGGCCATTTCGCCGCAAAGCTTCAGCTCAGGCGGTTTCAGCATCACCACGCCGGTCGGTCGGATCGGGGCGTCCGGGGTTTTGACCGCGGCGGCCACAAACTCCCACCGGCGCCTCTCCCGCTGCTCGCGATGCTCGAAAACCAGAATGTGCTCGCCGCGTCGGGCGGGCAGGAAGATACGGGCTGCCAAGGTTTATACTCCGCTTGCGGTCCCTGTCTTGCCACGTCACCGCAGGGCTGTCGATCTGGAATTGCACAGGCCAGGACCGGGATAGGACCAAGCCGTCAAGATTGCGTTGCCAAGACATCCGCCGGCACCACAGACCGCACCCTGCCCCAGCACACCGCGCGGCGTGGTGCCAAGCGGAACACTTTGCACGTCTTGGTGGGCCGAAGGGGGGCTGCTTGCGGCAACCGACGGCGCCTAAGGGGCCCGGCCGCGATGCTATGTCTGTCTCGCAGTTCGGTGCGTGTCAACGGCCGCCCGGACCTCGGCCCCGGGCGCGCGTCCACAACGCTTCGATGCGGCCATGGTCCACAACGCTTCGATGCGGCCACGGTCCAGACCGCAAGAACGCCAAGGCCGTGGCCAGCGCCGCTCACGGCAAAGGCGCGCGCAGCGGCACCGTGATTTCGTCGCACACGCCACGGGTTGCGCGGCAAAGCGTGGACCCAAAACCCGGCGGTCGCTTTTCGATGCTGCCCGCCCGGCGCCAAGCGGACGGCGTCGCCAAAGACTGCGGGATCGTTGATGCGCGCGCGTCCGCCTGACACACGCCGGTAGAGCCATCAGTCGACGGCCTTGGCCCTAGCGCAGGCCGGCCGCGACGGTTGTTGCCAATTGGCGCGTGGCTTCGGCATGGGCTGCTGCGAGTGTTGGAAACGCAGCGTCGGCAAGTGGTACGTCAAACGCAAACCGCCCGGCCCGGTCGGCGCGCGGATCGCCGGGGCGGGAGGCAAACCACGCGCCCGCAAAACGCAGCGTGCCGTTGGCCGAGGCCAACATCTCATCGACCCGCACTTCGATCCGCGCTTCCGGAAACGCCTCCAGCGGCCAGGGCTCAACCGCGGCGATCGCGCCCGTAATCTCCTCCAAGTTGCGCGCCAGCGCGTTGCTGAGCGCGCTGTCGGGGTCGTCGGCCCACAGAATCTCTGCATTCGTGCGCACCGAACCATCGCTGGCCTGACGCGGTATCTCCTCCGCGTCGGCATAGAGGGGGAGAGAGACCAAGCGCACCTCAATCGTGTCGGTGGCGACCGCGCGGGTGGTCGTCGCCGGCAGCGGTGTCACGGGATAGCGGGCGATGTTCTCCTCCCCCGCGCAAGCGGCAAGGCAAAGCAGAAGGCATGGGCCGATGTATTTCACGGTGTTCAGCGTCCGATGAGGATAGAGTTGGGCCGACGCTCGATCGCGCGCGACAGGGAGGTGACAGCCTCTGCGGCCTCGCGGATTTCGCGCAGCGCGGCGCGGGTGTCATAGTTAAAATTGCTTTCGCTGTTGTAGGCGCGAAGGGTCAGTGCAGCCTGATCGGCGAGGTTGGACAGACGGCGCGCAAGCTCTGGCAGATCGCCGGCGGCGGCAGCGATCACATCGCTGGCCGTCGCTGCCGAGGACAGCGCGCTGTTAAGGTTGGTGACGGCGCCGCCTTCGTCCAGCGATGCCAAAAGGGCGCGCGCGCGGTCGAGCGTCGCGTTCAACGTCTCTGGCAGCGCACGCGCACCGTCCGAGGCAAGAAGGTCGTCGGCGGTGCCGATAAAGTTCCGCGCCGCCGTCACCAACGCTTCCAGCGGCAGATCGGCGGCAGAGTTGGTCAGCCGTGTCAACTCATCGGCCAAAGCGGGAAGGGCCGCGCTGGCGGTATTGACGTTGCCCGCAGCCTGCCGCGCGTCGTTCAGCGCGGCGAGAAGATCGTCAGTGCCGCCGCCGGCCTCGAACCCGGTTAGAATATCGGCCAGTTGGGACAGCGCGTCCTCAAGCTCTTGCGGGGCGGCCTGGACGGCGTCGGAGGCCAGCAGGGTCCGAAGATCGACAAGCAGCGCTTGCGCCGTTGGCAGCACCGCTTCCGCTGCGGGCGCCGAAAGGAGACCGTTGGCCGCAGCCAAGGTCGCGCCGGCCTCCGCTGCCAAAGCGTCCAGCGGCAGCGCTGTGGCCTGTCCAAGAAACGTGTCGATATCGCCCAGAAGATCGGGCAGCGTCGCTTCGACGCCACGGGCAATCGATTGCGCCGATGCCAGCGTCGCCTCAAGCCGCGCGATGCTGCCGCCGGCGGCAAGATCGGCGAAAAGACGCTCCAAGGTTTGCAACGCGGCGCGCAGGCTTTCGGGCGCGGCTTGGATCGCGTCGGAGGCAAGCAGTGCCCGGACATCCAGGATCAGGCCATTGATCTGAAGGGGGATCGCCGACACGTCCGGTGAGGTGAGAAGCCCCGTGGTGGCCGACACCAATCCCTCTGCCTCCGCCGCGAGCGTATCGAGCGGCAGACTGGCGGCCATGCTGAGCAAAAGATCAAGATCGGTCAGCAGCGCGGGCAAGGCGCCCGCCACCGCCGTCGTCGCGGTGTCTGCTGCCGCACGCGTCGCCGCAAGCCGCGCGCCGCCCTGCCCG
>CALCPC010000583.1 GCA_937900975.1 uncultured Paracoccaceae bacterium | reverse complement strand
CGGTCATGCCCCCGAAGGTGGAGGATGGCCTGGCCTTCATGCCGCTCCAAGAGGGGGGGATGTGGCAGCTGGTCACGATCTGCGCGATCGGCGCTTTCGTTTCGTGGATGCTGCGCGAGGTTGAGATCTGCAACAAGCTCGGCATGGGGTATCATGTGCCCGTCGCCTTCGGTGTGGCGATCTTCGCCTATGTCACGCTGAATGTGATCCGTCCGATCTGGATGGGTGCTTGGGGCCATGGGTTCCCTTACGGGATCTGGACCCATCTCGATTGGGTGTCCAACGTCGGCTACACCTATGGAAACTTTCACTACAATCCCGCGCATGATTGCGATCACTGTCTTTTTCACCACCACGCTCGCCCTGGCGCTGCATGGCGGGCTGATCCTGTCGGCGACCAACCCCACCGGTGACGAGGTGCGCACCCCGGATCACGAGGACACGTATTTTCGCGATTTTATCGGCTATTCGGTCGGCACGCTCGGCATCCACCGCCTGGGCCTGCTTCTCGCGCTTAACGCAGGCTTTTGGTCGGCGGTTTGTATCGTGATTTCGGGCACCATTTGGACCGATGCTTGGGTCGAGTGGTGGAACTGGTGGCTTGACTTGCCCTGGTGGGCGGACCTCTGAGGAGATCAAGATGGCACTCGAATATCAAAACATCTTCACCCAGGTCCAAGTGCAGGGCCCGCCCGAGGCCGGGATGCCCGTGTCATCGGACTGGAACTCTGACCGAGTTGGCGCGCCCGGGTTCTCAAAGCTTGCCGGCTGGTTCGGCAACGCCCAGCTCGGCCCGATTCATCTCGGCTTTTTCGGGGTGATCAGCGTCGTCGCGGGTGCGCTGTGGTTCTTTATTGTCGGCCTGAATTTCTGGATCCAGGTCGACTTTAACCCCGCACTCTTCTTGCGGGAGCTTTTCTGGCTGTCGCTTGACCCGCCGACAGAGGATTACGGGCTTGGCGTGCCGCCTTTGATGGAGGGGGGCTGGTGGTTGATCTCCTCCTTCTTCCTCTTGATCTCTGTGCTCGCTTGGTGGGCGCGGTCTTACTCACGGGCCAAGGCGCTCGGCATGGGGTACCATGTGTGTTGGGCTTTCGCGGCGGCGATCTGGCTTTTCCTGGTGCTCGGGCTCTTGCGTCCGCTCCTCATGGGAAGCTGGGCAGAGGCTGTTCCTTATGGGATCTTCACGCATCTCGATTGGACCAACAACTTCTCGCTCACCTACGGAAACCTCTTCTACAATCCGTTCCACGCGCTTTCGATTGTCTTCCTTTACGGCTCCACGCTTCTTTTCGCGATGCATGGGGCGACGATCTTGGCTGTGACACGGATGGGTGGCGATCGGGAGATTGAGCAAATCGTCGATCGCGGAACCGCATCGGAGCGTGCGGGCCTTTTCTGGCGCTGGACCATGGGGTTCAACGCGACAATGGAGGGGATCCACCGTTGGGCCTGGTGGTTCGCCATCCTGACGACGATCACAGGCGGTATCGGCATCCTGATTACGGGAACTGTGGTCGAAAATTGGTACGAATGGGCCGTAATACACGGCTACGGGCCAGTTTATCCCGACAATGTCGAGATCCCGGGCACCGGGTTCTAGCAGCGGCCACATCTGATGCTTATGATAACGCGAGCCGCGCTTGCGGGGCGCGTTTCTGTTTGAACGTTTCGATGTCGTCCAAAGATTGCATCAATCCATCCGCGCCATGGGGTGCCCCGCATCCGGCAGAGCCGCCGATGATCCCGGTCGCGGATGCCTGCCGCTGCCTTCAACGCGCGCACGCGCTTTTCTCACCGCCCCAACATGTGAGCCCGGAGGCCGTTGCGCTTTTGGCCGGGGCTGCCGCCGGTCATCTCGGTCTTTCGTCAGCGATGCAAGCGGAGCTTGGCAAAGGCGCCGGTGGACCGATGAACCTCCGTGCGGCGCGACCGACATCCATGTACAGCGCCGGCGACGCAAGCTTGCACCCGGCCAACGGGCAGGCCGCCGCCCGGCCGGGCGCCAGTGCAAACACACCCAGCCGAAAAGATCCCGGCCCCTGTTCCGGCCCACGCGCGCCCTGCCGGCAAGCGCCAAGCCCAGGGGGCGTCGATGAGGCCACCCTATTCGAAGGCCAGTCCAAGGCCCTGATCGCGGCCGCGACGTCGGCGCTTGCCATCCCCTTTCACAGCCTCGACCCCGTTGAGATTGCAAAGTCGGTGGCCAAACCGCGCCCGCCGTCGTCAGAAGAGCTGTTCGATCTCCCGCTTCCCGCGCTGGCCAAAGCGCTTTCAGCGCTTTATGCCGCGCGCTCGCCGGAAACCGGGTGGCATTGCCACCGCGTTGCCGATCACGCCACCGCGATTGGGCGCCGTCTGGCACTCCCTCCGTCTGAGCTTGCCATCCTTGGACCCGCGGCGCTGCTGCACGACCTCGGAAAGCTGGGCTTGCCGGACCAATTGCTAAGCAAGCGGGGCCGCCTCACCAGCGCAGAGGCGGACACCATGCGGCGGCACACCAGCCTTGGTGCAGACCTGTTTGGCGGAATGCCCACGCTCGCCCGACTTGGACGTATCATCGGTGAACATCATGAAAAAATGGACGGAAGCGGCTATCCCTTGGGCCTGAAGGGCGGCGAGCAGGAACCGCTGCCCCGCATCGTCGTTGTCGCAGACGTCTATGATGCGCTGACGACAAAGCGCGCCTATAAGCGGGCGCTGAGCCGATCCGAGGCCCTGAAGATCATGCGCGGCGACATGGCCGGCGCCTTCGATCCAGAAATCCTGGCCCTCGCCCTGGCCGATGATCTGTCGCGGATCGGCGCGGCCGCTGGCGGCTGAGCAAACGCGGGCAAGGCTTCGGTAAGAACGGCCATCGTGTTTTGCAAGGCCCGGGTTGGCCCTTCAGCACACCGACCATGACGGGATGTCGCGGGAATCCGCGGCGCCGGCCTCTGCCGAAAGTCTGTGTTTTCAGAACACTAGGCGGTGCCGCGTGTCGATAGCGTTTTTTGAAATCCCGAAGACACCAAGCATTCCATACCACGTTGAATTCTTTGATTTCAGACAGCTTTATTGGATCCAGTCTTTTCTCCTAACGCCTTAGCCCGCTGCGCGAAACGCTTTAGGCGTGAATCGCGCCGTCACCGCAGGCCAGGGCAGCCTCTCGCATCGCCTCCGAAAAGGTGGGGTGAGCGTGGCAGGTGCGGGCAAGATCCTCCGCCGCGGCGCCAAACTCCATCGCCACACAGACCTCGTGGATCAGA
>CALCPC010000582.1 GCA_937900975.1 uncultured Paracoccaceae bacterium | reverse complement strand
GGAGCCCGCCGAGATACTGAAACCCCACCGCCGCCACAAGCAGCGCCGCCGACCCCGCCGCCGCCGCCAAGGCAAAGCCGCGTGCCGTCACAACATCCCCACCAAGGCGAACCCGCCGAAAAGCAGAACAAAAAACGCCGTCGTCACAAGGGCAAACCGCCGTTCGACAAAGGCGCGCACGGGCGGGCCGAACCACCAAAACAGGGCTGCCAGCGCAAAAAAGATGAACCCGCGCGCCAGGACAGAAGAGATCAAGAAGACCGTGAAATTCAGCCCCGTTGCGCCCGACGTGATCGTGATCACCTTGTAAGGAAATGGGGTGATCCCGGCGCCCAAAACGGCCCAGGCCCCGACGGCGTTGAAACGGGCGCTGAACTCATCAAACCGCTCAAGCTTGCCGTAAAACTCCAAAACCGGGGCGCCGACGCTTTCGAAAAGCACCGCGCCGATGCCATAGCCGGCAACGCCGCCCGCAACCGATGCCAGCGTGCAGACGCCTGCGATTTTCCAGGCGTCTTTCGGGGCGGCGATCACCATGGGCACCAAAAGCGCATGCGGCGGGATCGGAAAGACGGAGCTTTCAGCAAAGGCGACGACGGCCAGGGCCAGCAAAGCATAGCGCGTCGCGGCAAGGTCCAACGTCCAATCATAGAGGCGTCTTAGCATAAAGTTGCATTCCTTTGCCCCCCACCCGGCCCGTTTACGGCAAAGTAACCGTGCTTGTCTAACCCTCGATCAACAACGGAAAGAGATGATGATGGCCCCCAGCCAAGACGCGCGGCGTCGGCGAAAATCCGATGATGTGCCGGCAACGCCGAAGCGGGCGAAATCGTTGGCTCTGTCCGTGGTTGCGGCCTTTGGCGGCGGGCTGATCCTGGTCGCGTGCTATTGGCTGGGCGTTTCGGTTGGGCTTTTTGCTGCGCTCGATCCTGTGGATCGCGACAGCGCGCGCAGCAGCGCAGCCCAGGACCGGGCGGCCATTTATGCAAGCACTGTGGCGCACGACACGGACGAGGTTTGGTCGGGCATCTTCCTGTCAAAGCTGAACCGCCCCTACACCCCGCCCGACATCGCCTTTTTCTCGGGACACACAACAACCGCCTGCGGTCGCACTGCGGCGCCGCAATATTGCCCCGAGGATACCACGCTTTACCTAGACACCGCGTTTTTGGCTGAGCTGCGGGAGCGTGCGAACGCCCTCGGCGATCTTGCCGCGGCCTATGTCGTCGCCCGGACGGTTGCGCATCATGTTCAAGTCAAACAAGCCGACGGCCGCCCCCGCGACCGCGTGCTCTCAAACAGCGAAACGCGGCAGGGGGCCAGTTTCAGCCTCCGCCTCGCGCTGCAGCGGGAGAGTTACTCAGGCATCTGGACGCGCCGTGCCCGCAGCCGCGTGGGCAAGGTCGACGCCGCCGAGATTGAGCGTGTGATGCAAGGCGTCCGCGATCTCGAAGACCGCCTGGTGCAGGAGGCAGAGACACCGCCAGAACTCTCGCCGCGCACCCGCCGCGTGCTGCATGTTGAGTGGTTCATGCGCGGCTACCAATCGGCCAGCCTTGGCCTGTGCCAGGGCGCCACGGCAGGCAGCTTGTAACCCCCCCTTGAGGCCGGCCGGCTGAGCGACTATGAGGGTGGGATAAGCGGGTGTGGCGGAATGGTAGACGCAGAGCACTCAAAATGCTCCGCCGCAAGGCGTGGGAGTTCGAGTCTCCCCACCCGCACCATATCCAATTTTTTAGACAAAATTCGCACAAACCTTTGCTGGAAGGGCGTTTTGGAGAGTTCGACAAGTGTTCGGTGCAGGTGCACCAATGGTTGACCTTTCTCCTCGCCGGCGTACCAGACTGCCGTTTCGCAGAAAGGGCAGGGAGGCCGTCGCGGGATCGGACGGGGGGCAGCGCCGCTGACAAAAGCGCCAACGGTGCCGTACCGGTCTTCGCCCTCAATATTTTGCACTTTGCCCCTCGGAAGACCGCGCACACCGGTGACGCCAAGGGGCTTTGGCGGTGCGACGGCCCGCTTTCGCATCCGTTTCGGTGGTCCTGAAAATACCTCCTCAACACCGGTCCTCGTAAAGGCGGCTGTCAGCGCCTTTTTCCCTGACAGGTCGTATCGCCGCTGGTTCGATCGGGCTGGGGG
>CALCPC010000581.1 GCA_937900975.1 uncultured Paracoccaceae bacterium | reverse complement strand
CGCGCGGCTGACGGCCGATCTTGCCTATGGCCCACGCCCGCGCAATCGGCTGGACTTGTTCCAGCCCCAGGGCGCGCCGCGGGGCGTGGTCGTCTCGGTTCATGGCGGCTATTGGCGGATGCTCGACAAGTCGGTGTGGTCGGTTTTTGCCGCCGGCGCGCTTGACGCCGGTTGGGCGGTGGCTGTGCCGAACTATACGCTGGCGCCTGCCTTGGGCCTTCCCGGCATCGCGGCCGAGATTGCGATGGCTGTCGAGACGGCAGCGGCGGCGGTGGCGGGGGAGGTCCGGCTGGTTGGGCATTCGGCCGGCGGGCATCTTGTCACCCGTGTGATGTGCCGGGACAGCCCGCTGTCGCCTGCGGTGCAGGCGCGGGTTGCGCACACTGTGTCGATCAGCGGCGTGCACGACCTGCGCCCGCTGCTGGCCACCGAGATGGCCGGCGATCTTCGCCTCGACAGCCTAACCGCCGCCGCCGAAAGCCCGGCGCTTCTTTTGCCTGCGCCGGGTGTGCGGGCAACGGTTTGGGTCGGCGGGGCCGAGCGGCCGGAGTTTGTGCGCCAGTCGACGCTTTTGGCCAATGTTTGGACCGGGCTTGGCGCCGATATGGCGCAAGAGAAAGTGCCGGAACGCCACCATTTCGATATTGTCGACGGTTTGAAAGACGCCGACAGCCCCCTGATGGCAGCGCTGCTTGGGTAGGGCAAGGGCCGTGAAGCGCGATCCCTTCAGACCCGGAAAACGCGGCCACAAACAGCGCGTGATGCGCTTTTTCAGGCGGTATTCGAGCCGAGCAAAGGGACGGTCTGATCAGGCTGGCGGGTCTGCATCATGCGGCGGGATGGAAGCGTTTCGGGCCTTTGCTGAAACCCGAATGCCGCGCGTCCCGGCGGTTTTGCGCGGGGCGGCACGTTTGGTGAGATGAGAAGCGGTTCAAGGCTCGATCAGGTCTGGCCGCGGCGTCAGCACCCCATGCGCGCCCTGATCCAAAAGGGCGCGCGCGACCTTGGCGCTGTCCACCGGCCCGACCAGGATCCCAAGGCCGAGCGGGCCAAGCGCTGCGATCTCTGCCGCTGTCGCGCTTGTCAGGCACAGCGCCGAAAGCCCAAGCTCGGCTTGCAGTGCGGCGGGATCTTCGGGCGGCGTGTCCCCGATCCAGCACCGCTCTATTACAGGGCGCCCCGCGCGAAAGGCGGCCAGCACCGCGGCTGAGCGGCTGGCTAGGATCAGACGAAACGGGATCTCGCGCGGCAGTGCGGACAACAGAAGTGCCGCGTCTTCCGCCTCCCGCCCCGCACGCGGCGCCAAAGCGACGATCAGCCCCAGCATCCAATCCTCGCAAAACTGGATTGCGTCGCCCAATCCGGCGGGATGGTCGGGCTCAAACCCCGCTTCGGTCGTCGCGCCGCGCAGCGCGAGCGTGCGAATGGCCGCGAGATCTGTCGCCTCGACCGTGCCCTGGCCGGTGGTGGTCGAGGCCAGATCGGCCTCCGCCATCAGCGCGACACCGCCGTCCCGCGTGATCCGCGCATCGACCATGGCCCAATCGCACCCCATGTTCCAGCCCAGCGTCAGCGCCGACACGGTGTTTTCGGGCGCCTCTGCCGAGGCGCCGCGAAAGGCGATCAAGGGGCCGGCAAAGCGCATCTTTCTCCCTCCGGTGTTGCGCCGCGACGGTAGGCGCTCTGCCCTGGTCTGCCAAGCGGGATTGATCCAAAGCGGCGCGGGCTGCGTATCCTTCCAAAAGGAGACTTTTGCATGCAAGAAAGTTTCAACCGGCGAAAGGTTGTTGGGCTGGTCGGCGCCGCCACGGTTGTGGGCACACAGGCGATGGGAAAATCGGCGCTGGACCACAGTTTTGCGTCGATTGACGGTGGCACGTTGAGCCTGTCGACCTGGGCGG
>CALCPC010000580.1 GCA_937900975.1 uncultured Paracoccaceae bacterium | reverse complement strand
GGGCCAAGGCTGCTGCAGATGACCGAAGGCGGCGCGGGGGCCACGGCCTATCTGCTGACCGACCGCTTTCCGCGGCTTTTGATCATCTCGATTGCCATCGGCGCGGGCACCAGTTTTGCCGGCGCTTACATCAGCTATTATCTCGATGGGGCGACCGGCGGGATCATCGTTGTGCTGATGACCCTGCTTTTCCTGCTCGCGTTCTTTTTCGCGCCAAAACACGGCCGGCTTGCCGCCGCGCGGAGGCTGCGACGATGATCGAAACCCTTCTTTTGCCGCTGCAATTCCCGTTTATGCAAAACGCCCTCATCGTGTCCGCGATCCTGGCGGTCGCGACCGCGCTTTTGTCGTGCTTCTTGGTGCTTCTAGGCTGGTCCTTGATGGGGGATGCGATCAGCCATGCGGTGCTGACGGGGGTGATCTTGGCCTAAATCGCCGCCATCCCGCTTGGCATCGGCGCGTTTATCGCAGGCAGGTTCTGCGCGCTGGCGACGGGATATCTGGCCGAGAACAGCCGGATCAAGCAGGACACTGTGATGGGGGTTGTCTTTTCGGGCATGTTCGCGCTTGGCCTCGTTCTATACACCCAAGTGCGCACGGACGTGCATCTTGACCACATCCTTTTCGGCGACATGCTGGGGATCGGGCGCGCCGATTTGATCGAAGCAGGGGTGGTCTCGGCCATCGTCGCGGCGGTTGTGCTGGCCAAATGGCGCGATTTTTTGCTGTTTGCTTTCGATCCGGCGCAGGCGCGGGCGCTGGCGCTGAATGTCCCAGTGCTGCATTACGGGTTTCTCGCACTGCTTTCGCTTGCCATCGTCTCTGCGTTGAAGGCCGTGGGCATCATTTTGGCCATCGCGCTGTTGATCGCGCCGGGGGCCACGGCCTTTCTGGTCACGCGCCGGTTTGGCGCGATGCTGATGGTTGCGGTGGCTTTTGCGGTCGCCTCAGCCTTGCTGGGCGTCTGGGCCAGCTTTTTCCTCGACAGCGCACCGGCGCCGACGATTGTTTTGGTGATGACGCTGGGGTTTATCGCGGCCTTTGGGTGGCGCGTTCTACACCGCAGCGACCGGGCGACGGTGGACGATGCCCAACCCGCGCCCAGCATTGCCGCGCCCGACCGCGACGCCGCCTGACGCCGCCCGTAAGGTCGCAAACGCCGCGTTAGGGCAATTTCCGTTCACATTGGATCAGAAATCGCTGTCTCAAGATCAGCAGAATGCTGATCTTGAACGCGTTTTCTGATGATGACTGGCCTGCTTTGAACGGAAAATGTTCTAGGGCCGGGGCAGGGCGCCCAGCCGCGCGAGGCCGATCTCTCGGATCAGTTTTTCGCGCATCGCCCGGGCATAGTCGGCATAATTCCGTGCCTCCATCACAAACGCCCCAGGCCCGCGGACCACACGGTCGCGAAAATAGTCGGGCAGGGCGCGGCTTTCCGATCCGATGGCCAGCGCGTTCACGGTGATGCCGCTGAAGTCGCGCCATTGATACAGCCGTTCCGGCGGGATCCCGTCATTGTTGCGCCCATCGCCCGAGACATCGATCTTGCGTTCCAAACATTGCGGCACCTCCGCGAACTTTTGGCGCGAGAACTCCAACGCCGCGCCAAGCGCGGTCGGGCGGTTGAGTTTACGGCCACCGACAGCCCGGATCCGTTCAATCAGCGCCGCCAAATCCGCAGGCCCGCGCACCGACCACCAGCCACCGACGACATCATGGTCGTATTGGCCCGACCATTCGAACACCAGAAATGAGATGCTGGTGCCCGGGATGGCAAAAATCGCCTCGCGCACCTCTGGATCCTCGAAAGCCCGCGCCAGCCCTTCCAACTGCAGCGTGCGTTCACCGGGGTCGACGCTCGACGATGTATCGAGCGCCAGGATCAGCGCCAGCCTGCATTGCGCCACGACCGGGCCGGCCAAAAGGGCCAAAAGCCCCGCCAAAAGCGCGACCCGCCTCAAAACGCCGGCTGAATGATCTCAGCCAACAGCTTTTGGCGGATTGCGCGACCGTAATCGGCATAATCGGCCGCACGTTCCACAACCGCGCCGGGCCCCCCGATCACATGGCTTTCGTAATAGCGTGAGAGAAACCGGATCGATGTCTCAATCGCCAGCCCGTTCACCGTTATGCCAGAGGCCACGACCGCGTCCCGGGCGGCCTGCACATCGCGCCCTTCATTGGACAGCCCGTCGCCAGACACATCGATGACGAAGCGGTCGCAAAAACCGACTTCGCCAAAGGTCCCGGCGGTGAAAAGCAGTGCCTCGCCGATGGCGGTTGAAAAAACCGACCAGGTCCGGGGCGTCGCCCGCACCGCCGCAGCAAAGGCCGCAAGATCGCCGGCGCTGCGCACTTGGCGCCAGGACAAAGAGATCTTTTGCCGGCTGGTCCCCGTCCACTGCACCAAGCTGCGCGCGGCCTCTGCCGCGACCAGGTGATCGGCCACCTCGGGATCGGCTAAAGCATCGGCGAGGCCGTTCATCTGCAAAAAGAATTCCGTGGGGGAAATCGAGGCGGAAACATCGACGGTCAAGGCCAGCGCAACGTCGCACGCCTCGCCCGCGACCGGCGCCGCCAACGCCATGGCGACGCATGCCGCCCGGATCACAGTCTTGTCCTGCGTTTACAACCCATAGGCGCATTAGGCGCCAGCGCCCGGGCGGGTGCAAGCCTTTATGCGGCGCCGGCCCGGGCGCTTTGCCGCGGCGCCTACCAGTGCCCTGTATTGCCCATGCTGGTCCAAGGCTCGGCCGGGGGCAGCGCGTCGCCTTCCTGCAAAAGCTCAATCGAGATGTTGTCGGGGCTGCGCACAAACGCCATGTGGCCATCGCGCGGGGGACGATTGATCGTGACGCCATTGTCCATCAGATGCTGACACATCTCATAGATATTGCCGACACGGTAGGCGAGGTGCCCAAAATGGCGGCTGTCGGCGGGCAGCGCGTCGTCGCCGTCCCAATTATACGTCAGCTCCACCGGGCATTCCGGCTGCCCGGGCGGCGCGAGGAACAGCAGCGTGAACCGCCCCTTGTCGTTGTCCATGCGCCGGGTCTCCTCAAGCCCCAAAAGCTTGTAAAACGCCAGCGAGGCGTCGAGGTCTTTGACCCGAACCATGGTGTGCAAATATTGGATTTTCATGTGGCGTTTGTCCCTCTTCTAAACCGGCTGGTCCGGGACATACCGCGCCGCTGCCGGTTTTGACAGCCCGTGGAACGGGGCGCGGCGTGTTGGGGCGGGCTGTTGGCGCCCGGCCCATTTGTATTAGTGCTTGAACTTACGGATTTACCCCGATGCAAGCCGGGCCTGATAGCTCTTCAGCTCTTTCATCACGACGGGCATCAGGACGTAAAGCGCCGAGATGTTGACCACCGCCATCGCAAAGATCGCAGCATCCGAGAAATCGATCACCGGTCCCAGGCTGGCCGCGGCGCCGATGATCACGAAGATGCAGAAGATCACCTTGAAGACAAGTTCAACGACCTTGCCCTCGCCAAAGAGGTAGGTCCAAGCCTTCAGCCCGTAATACGACCAGGAGATCATGGTCGAGAAGGCGAACAGGATCACCGCGATGGCCAGGATGTAGGGGAACCAGGAGAAGCCCGTCGCAAAGGCCGCCGAGGTCAGCGCGACGCCGGCATTGCCGTCGACGGTCTGGATCGATCCGCCTTCATTCAGGATGTAAAGCCCGGTTTCGGGGTCGGTCAGCAATTGGCCCGAGATCGTGATGACAAGCGCCGTCATGGTGCAGATCACCACCGTGTCGATGAAGGGTTCGAGCAGGGAGACAAAGCCCTCGGTAATCGGCTCTTTCGTGCGCACGGCAGAGTGCGCGATGGCCGCAGAACCGACGCCAGCCTCGTTTGAGAAGGCCGCGCGCTTAAAGCCCTGGATCAGCGCGCCGACAAGGCCGCCCGCGACACCAAGCCCGGTGAAAGCCCCCGCAAAGATCTGGCCGAACGCCCAACCGATCTGATCGATGTTGACCAAAAGAATGATCAGCGCCGTCAGGACGTAAAGCACGCCCATAAAGGGCACGACCTTCTCGGTCACTTTCGCGATCGACTTGATCCCGCCGACGATCACCGCAAAGACGACACCGGCAAACAAAACGCCCGTGATCCATCCCGGATAGTCGCCGACGATGTTGGCGATTTGGGCATGGGCCTGGTTGGCCTGGAACATGTTGCCGCCGCCAAGCGCGCCAAGAATGCAGAAGATCGAAAACAGCACGGCCATGAACTTACCGCCGGGCCGGCCGGCCGCGGCAAAGCCCTTGGACATATAGTACATCGGTCCGCCCGAGACGGTGCCATCGGGATACTCATTGCGGTATTTAACGCCGAGCGTGCACTCCGTGAACTTGGAGGCCATGCCCAAAAGCCCGGCAAGGATCATCCAAAACGTGGCACCCGGACCGCCGCTCCCGCCGGCCACCGCCACGCCCGCGATGTTGCCCAGCCCGACAGTGCCCGACAGCGCTGTCGCCAATGCCTGGAAATGGCTGACCTCGCCGGCGTCATTGGGGTCGGAATAATCGCCCTTGACCAGGCTGATGGAATGGGTGAACGCGCGGAACTGGATAAAGCCGAAATAGACGGTAAAGATCGAGGCCGCGACGACCAGCCACAGCACGATCCAAGGAAAGTTGGTGCCGGGCAAAGGCGCGAAAATGAACGAGACAAAGGGTCCGGTAACGGCCGCGAAGGCCGCGTTGACCTGCGCGTCGATAGACGTCGCTTCTTGCGCGCTGGCAACGACCGGAAGGGCCGAAAGCGCAAGGGCCGCGGGTATGGCGGTAAAACGGTTCATGGGCAGCGCTCCTTATCCGACGACGGTCACTGGCAGGCGGGAATGCATCACAAGATTGGCCGTGGAGGAGCCAAAGATGCGCGACGACAAGCTTTTGTCGGAGGTTCGGGCGACGATGATCTGCTCTGCCCCTTCCTCCACCCCGATACTTTCCAAAAGCTCCGCGACATCGCCGTGGCGCACGATCCCGCGCACCGACAGTCCGTCGCCGCTCAGCGCGCTGACCGCAGGCTCGATCACCCGCGATTTGGCCAGCGCAATCTCTTCTTCCCGGCGCTTGTGCCTTTCGGCGTTTTCCTCGGCCGTCTGGAAAGAAAACGGTGACCACTCGATCACGTAAACCAGAACAAGCTCACAAGAGCCGATAAGCTCGGCAAGTCTTCGGGCATAGGCCAGTGCCCTGTTGTCAGGCTCATAGCCATCGAGGCCCACGATGATTTTGGATGTCATGTCGGTCCTATTCTTTTTGTTTATGGGTCCGCGACGGCGCAAAGAAGTTGGGGAAAATGGCCGTCGCGTTAATGGTGCTGTCACATTCTGCAGCAGGTCAATAAAATAGCAGCGGCTTTTCAAACTCTGCCCGAAATTGAGGCATCCGCGCACCCAGATTTGGGGGTCGCGCTGTGCGGGGCCCCAACATAAAGTGAGGGGTAGAATCATTGTCGGATTGGGAGGCAAACCGATGCCCGACACAGCGAACCCCGAGGCTGAAATCGATGCGCTGCGCGGGGCGCCAAGCCAAACGCTGCGCGCAACAGCGCCCGGGATGGAGGCGCGGCTTCACGCGCCCCACACCGTGCTTGACCACGGTTTTATCCGGGTGGTCGACTATATGGGCGACGACGCGGCCATCGTGCAGGCGGCCCGCGTGTCCTATGGCGCCGGCACCAAAAAGGCGCGCGACGATGCGGGGCTGATCCGGTATCTCATGCGCCACTGGCACTCGACGCCCTTCGAGATGTGCGAGTTGAAGCTGCACGTGAAGCTGCCGATCTTCGTGGCGCGCCAGTGGATCCGCCACCGCACGGCCAACGTGAACGAGATCTCGGCGCGCTACTCGATCCTGGACCGCGAGTTTTACGTGCCGGCGCCCGAGCAGTTGGCCGCGCAATCCACGGTTAACAACCAGGGTCGCGGCGCCGTGCTGGAGGGGGAGGAGGCCGCGCGCGTTCTAGAGATATTGCGCGGCGATGCCACGCGGGCCTACGATCATTATGAGGAGATGCTCAGCCAGGACGGGCAGCAGGGCCTCGCGCGGGAGCTTGCCCGAATGAACCTACCGGCCAATATCTACACGCAATGGTACTGGAAAACCGACCTTCACAACCTGTTTCACTTTCTGCGCCTGCGCGCCGA
>CALCPC010000579.1 GCA_937900975.1 uncultured Paracoccaceae bacterium | reverse complement strand
CGCCGTCAGGCCCAGAAGAATAAGCCCCGCAAGGAACGCAAGCGCCCCCGCGCCCGTTAAAAACAGCGCTTGCAGCGCGGAGCGCCGGCTTTTTTCAGCCTCGTGCCCAAACCCGATCAAAAGGTAGGACGTGATTGTCGTCAGCTCCCAAAACACGAACAGCGCGATCAGATTGTCGGCCAGAACCAAGCCCAGCATCGCCAGCATGAAGGCGGTCAGAAACAGCGCAAAGCGCGCGTATTGGGGGTGCCCGGCGAGATAGGTGTTGGAATAAAGCAACACCAGCGTTCCGATGCCCGAGATCAGAAGCGAAACGACAGCGCGATCCCCAGCGACGGCACCCAATCAAGCGACCAGGTCAGAACGCCGCCCGCAGCCACCTGCGGCGCGGCGGAAAGGAAGGCCAGGAACAAAAGCGCGGCAAAGAAAATCGGCAGAATGCCCACGATACCGTTGCCAAGGGGCCGGCCTGTCGTCTTCGTGTCCATCTCGCGCCGTCTCCCAGCGTCACGGGGCTGACGAAGCCCTCGGGTTTGAGCGCCAGGACCGAAGATGTGATCCGGCTGAGGACCGTATCGGCGGTGTTGCCGATAAAGTATCCCGCGACACCGGTGCGCCCAAGGCTGCCCGTCACCACGGTGTCGATCCGCTCTGCCGCGACATGGTCCAGAATCGTGTCCGCGGCGATCCCCTGGACGTGCAGCCTGCGGATCCGGTCGGCGTGATCCGCAAACCGGTCGAGAAGGGCATCGAGACGGGCCGCGCTGACCGCCTCCTCCTTGGCGACAACCGCGGCGATTTCGTCGGCCGGCATGTTGATCATCGGGTGGCGAAAGGCCGCCTCCTCGGCGACGCGCCAGACCTTGATGACGTCAAGCTGCGCGTCGTCTTGCGCGGCCAGCGCTGTCGCAAGCTCTAGGATCTTGACGTTCAACGCGTCGCGGCCGGGATCCTGCGGGTCCGGATCGACAGCGGCCAGGATGCGGACCGATTGCGGCTCAGAGCGAGAGTTCAGGATCCACACCGGGCACGGGCATTTGCGCATCAGATGCATGTCCGTGCCGCGAAAAAACGGCCGGTCGGCGGAGCGCTGGGCGCCTTTGATCAACAGGTCATGCCCGCCGCGCAGCACCTGCCGGATGGTTTCGACAAAGGCCGTGCCCTCGGCCACGACGGTGTCGACCGCAATCCCCTTGGCACGCAGCGGCTCGGCCAGCGCGCCCAGCCGGTCGCGCCTGGCATCCGCGATCCGGCCCTCCACATCGCGCGCCCGCGGCCCGGGAAGCGCGGCCAGGATGCGGCTCAACTCCCCCGGTTTTGTGTCTGTCAGATCCAAAAGCGTGACCTGCGCCGCGGTTGCGCCGGCCAGCCAGGCCACGCGCTCCAACGCATCCTCGTAGGCGCTGTCACCGCTGCACGCCACCAGAATTCGTTTGAACCGCTGCATTGCGCCCGCCTTTTGCCCGCCTTTTGCCCGCCTCGTGAGGCATATGGTCGCTTTCTCGCGTTGCTCAAATCGTTTTTCCGTCTAATCTTGATAGAGTTTTTCTATCAAGGCCTCGCGATGCCATCGCTGCAGCAATTGCGCTACCTTGTCGCCCTGTCCGAGACGCTGCATTTTCGCCGCGCGGCCGAGGCCTGCCGCGTCACGCAACCGACGCTCAGCGCGCAGTTGCGCGCGCTGGAAAGCAAGCTTGGCGCCGCGTTGGTTGAGCGGGGGCGCAGCGGCGTCATCGTCACGCCGATGGGCGAAGCGGTGGCCGAGCGTGCCCGGAGGGTGCTGCGGGAGGTTGAGGAAATCCGCCAAATCACCCGCGCGGGCCAAACCCTGTTATCGGCCACGGTGCGCATCGGCGTCGTCCATTCGTTAAGCCATATGCTGCCGCTGATCGTGCCCGATCTTCATGCCCGCCACCCGCGCCTGAAGCTCTATCTGCGCGAGGGGCTGCCCGACATGCTGCTGGAGACTTTGCGCACTGGCGCGCTCGACGTCGTTTTCTTTCCCCTGCCCCAGGCCGGCAGCGATCTTGAAACCCTGTCGCTGTTTCGAGAGCCGATCCTGGTCGTCGCCCCCCACGATCACACCTTGGCGGCCCTGCCCGACATCGACCCCGGCATGCTGCGCGGTGAGACGATCCTGGCGATGGAACCCGGCCATAAGCTTTATGACCAGGTGCGCACGCTTTGCGACGATTACGGCGCGCTTCTCAGCCATGATTTCGCGGGCACCAGTCTCGACACGATCCGGCAGATGGTGGCGATGGGGATGGGGCTATCCCTGATGCCGGCGCTTTACGTGGCCTCCGAGGCCGCGCATCAGGACATTGTGGTGGCCCGCAGGTTCCGCGGCGCCGCCCCCTCGCGCACCGTTGGCATGATCTGGCGGCGCGGCACAGCGCGGCAGCCGGAATATCGGGAGCTTGCGCGCCTGATCGGCACCATTCTGCGAAGCCGCGCGCCGGGCGTAATGGTTCTGGGCTGATCCCGCCTGCGACATCTGGACAAGACCCCGTCCGCCCGCCAGAGTATCGCCGACGCCTGAAAAACGGGCGGTCCCGGGGCCGCGGCACAAAGACCGCGCCCCGGCAACACTGGGAGGATAAAGATGACATCCGTGTTTCGCACGATGGGCCTTGGCGCCGTCGTCACCCTGGGGCTGAGCGGTGCGGCCTTGGCCGCCGAGTGCATTGCCCCGGCCAACCCCGGCGGCGGCTGGGATTTCACGTGCCGGCAGATCGGCAAAACCATGTTTGACATCGGTGTCGTCGAAAAACCCGTGCAGCTCACAAACATGGCCGGCGGCGGCGGCGGGCTGGCCTATGGCCATGTCGTGAACGAGCGCACAGAAGATGCCGACCTGATCGTCGCCGCAAGCCAGGCGACCGCGACGCGGTTGGCGCAAAATGCCTATGGCGGCCTGACCGCCGACCAGGTGCGTTTTGTCGGCGCCATCGGGGCCGATCCCGGCGTGATCGTCGTGGCCGCCGACAGCCCGTTTGCCACGCTCAACGACATGGTTGACGCGATCAAGGCGGACCCGGGCTCTGTCGCCTTTGCCGGCGGCTCTGCCGCGGGCGGGTTCGATCATTTGAAAGTCCTGCAAATCCTGAAGGCCGAGGGGTTCGAGGACATCCGCCGGGTCAAATATATCGGCGTCGATGGCGGCGCGGATGCGATCACGCAGACCGTCGGCGGCTTCACCCAAGCGATGACCGGCGACATGTCGGAGGTCGTGGGCTTCATCAAAGCCGGCGAAGTCAAAGTGCTCGCCGTCCTGACGGAAGAGCGCGTGCCGGGCTTTGAAGACATCCCCACCGCGGTCGAACAGGGCATCGATGTCGTCGCGGTGAACTGGCGTGGGCTTTACGTGCCGAAAAACATCTCGGACGAAACCTTCCAGTCCTGGGCCGACAAGCTGGCCGCAGTCGCCGCGAGCGATGAGTGGAAAGCGGCGATGGCGGCCAACGGCCTCGCGCCCTTCACCAAAGTGGGCGACGACTTCCAATCCTGGGTCGATGGCGTGATCGCATCGACCGAAGCGTTGAGCCGCGAAATCGGTGTGATCCAGTAATGGCCTCCGACCGGGTCTTTGGCCTGGTCGTGATCCTCGTGGCGCTCGCCTAACAAGCGAGAGCCCATAAAAGACAGGACAAATTAAAGAGACAAACCG
>CALCPC010000578.1 GCA_937900975.1 uncultured Paracoccaceae bacterium | reverse complement strand
CCAACGCCGCAAAGATCGCGTCCGGAAGCCTCGCGTCGCGCCGCCCAAGCGGCCCCGTCCCCTGTCCGCGGCCACGCTCCACAGCACGCGGCCGTTTAGCTTTTCGCAGAGAGTGTCGCGTGTCGCGAAATGCCTGAGGCATCAAGCATCCCCTACCGCGTTGAAGTCTTTGATTTCAGACAGCGCTATGGCGTTCAGGTTTTTCGCCAAACGCGTGGAGCCGCTCAACACCCGAAAATGTCATAAGATAAAGCGCCTTGTCGATCTTGGGGCCGCGCTGTCCGATCCGATGTGCACAACCGCGCGCTTAGCCGCCGGTCCAGACGTTCGGGCCCGGCACATGGGCGCTGTCCTGCATTTCAAGGTGCAGCCGCGCGCCCGTCCAAGGTGACGCGCGGGCCAGCGCCTCGTCGACCTCAATCCCAAGACCGGGTGCGTCCGTCACGGTGATATAGCCCGCGCGAAGCGGATGCGCGCCGCCGGTCAGCGCGGCATGGAACGGGGTTTCCACCGTTTCGACCAGCAAAAGATTGGGCAAGGCTGCGGCCAACTGGACGCTTGCCGCCCGCGCCACGGGCCCCGCGTAAAGATGCGGCGCGACGCTGGCCCCCGCTGTTTCCGCCAGGGCCGCCAGCTTTCGCGCCTCCCAGATCCCGCCGACCCGGCCCAAGGCGGGTTGGCAGACACCCAGCGCGCCGGCCTGCAACAACGGCCAAAACTCGGCTCGTGTGGTCAGCCGCTCCCCAGCGGCCAGCGGAACGGGGGAGGCCGCGGCGACGCTGGCCATCGCGACCGCGTTGTCAGGCGGCACCGGCTCCTCGAACCAAAGCGGCCGGGCGGGTGCAATCGCATGCGCCATCCGCACGGCGCCCGATGGCGTGAACTGACCGTGCGTGCCAAAGAGAAGCTCCGCCCCGTCGCCCACGGCCTCCCGCACCGCCATGCTTAGGGCCGCTGCCCGCGTCAGATCCTCGGGCAAAGGCTGATGGCCGCCAAAAACCGTGTAGGGACCCGCCGGGTCGAATTTTACGGCGGTCCATCCCTCGGCCACACACGCCGCTGCAGCCTCGCCGGCCCGTGCGGGCGAGGCGTAAAAGGCGGCCGCATCCTCATCCGGGTTGGGATAAAGATACGTATAGGCGCGCAATCGCGCGTGCAATTGCCCCCCAAGAAGCGCTGCGATGGGGCGTTCGCGCGCCTGGCCGACCAGATCCCAGCAGGCCATCTCTAGGCCAGAAAACGCCCCCATGACAGTTGGGTCTGGGCGCTGCGAAAACCCCGCGGAATAGGCGCGTCGGAACATACGCTCTACCGCCTCTGGATTTTCGCCGGCCATATGGCGCTGGAACACATCGGCAATCACCGCGCGCATCGCCTCCGGCCCGATGCTGGCCGCATAAACCTCACCCCAGCCCGTGCGGCCACATTCGGTGACAAGCTTGACCAGAATGAAATAGCGCCCGCCAAAGCTGGGCGGGGGGTTGGCGACAATCAGGACGTCATGCGCTTCCAGCCTCATGCGGATCGCTCCCCAAGCTTTAGATCGGCGCCGCCTCTTCTAGGCGGTCGGTTGCGGGCGGCGGCGTCGGTGTCAGCGCGGCCATGCGGGCGTAAAGATCCCGGTCCAGCGCCAGATCCGCGGCGCCAAGCGATGGCGCCAGTTGTTCGCTTCGGCTTGCGGACACAATCGGGGCGCTGACGGCGGGATGCGCGGCACACCACGCGACCGCCAGCGCCGCCGCTGGTTGGCCGAGTTCCGCGCCCAACGCCGACAAGGCCGCCGCCGCAGCATGCATCCACCGGGCCCCGGACCGCGCGCGATAGCGGTCATCCTCGGTCAGCCGCCCGGTCCCGCCATCGCTGTATTTTCCCGACAAAAGCCCCCCACCCAGAGGAGAGTAGGGCAGCACGGCCATCCCCTCGCGCGCGGCCATCGGCAAGATCTCAACCTCTGCTTGGCGTTTGACCAGGTTGTACATCGGCTGCAAGACCGTGATCGGCGGCGCGCCCAACGCCGCCCCGCGGGCCTGCGCTTTCATCACCTCCCAGGCCGCAAAATTGGAAACGCCAAGGCACGTGAAGGCGCCCGCTTGGTAAAGCGCGGCCATCGCCGCCAACACGTCGTCCAACAGGGCATCGCCGGGATAGCGGTGGAGAAACAGGATATCCACCCGGTCGGTTCGAAGCCGTTGGAGGCTTTCCCAAACCTGCGCTGTCACGGCCGCCCCGTCCTGCCCGGGCTGGTACCCGCATTTCGAGGTCAAGATCAGCGCATCGCGGGTGCCCTCTGCCTCTGTCAGCGCGCCGAGGATGTCCTCGGCCCGGCCTTCGGTATAGATATGGGCGGCATCGAATATCGTGATCCCCGCGGACCGGGCCTGTGCGTAAAGCGCGGCACTGTCGTCAGCGTCCGCCTTGCCGCCGAACTGCATGACCCCAAACGCCTGGCGCGATGCCGGTTTGCCTGTCAGTCGGGAAAGCAGGGCGCGGGTCATCGCATCGGGCTCCAGGGCTTGTGCGGCGATCAGATTGGCGTATTGGATCGGGTCATGCAATCGCGCTGGCCGATCATCTTGATATGTCTCACGCTGGTCATCGACGCCATGGGCATTGGGCTGATCCTGCCCGTCATGCCCTTTCTGTTGGAAGAGATCCAGGGCGCCAGCCTGTCGGATGCGGCGCTTTGGGGCGGGCTTTTGTCGTTTGTCTACGCCTTCATGCAGTTTCTGGCCGGGCCCATGGTGGGCAACATCTCGGACGCGCTTGGCCGGCGGCCGGTTTTGATCACGTGCCTCCTGGCGCTTGGCATCAACTATGTTTTGATGGCGCTGGCGCCGACGCTGCTTTTGCTGCTGGTCGCCCGCATCGTGTCGGGCATCGCGGGCTCCAGCATGAGCGCGGCCTCCGCCTATCTTGCCGATATCTCACCGCCCGAGAAACGCGCGGCGAATTTCGGCCTGATCGGCGCCTCTTTTGGCGTCGGCTTTGTCGTGGGGCCGCTGATCGGCGGCGTGTTGGGGGAGTTTGGGCCCCGCGCGCCGTTCTGGGCCGCGGGCGCGCTTGCGATGCTCAACGCCGCGCTGGCGTTTGCTTTCTTGCCGGAATCGCTGTCCCGCGAAAACCGCCGCCCCTTTGACCTTGCCCGCGCCAATCCCGTGCGCGCGCTGTCCGATCTAAGCCGGGTACCAAGGCTTGGCGGTTTGGTCGCCGTGCAATTTTTGATGGGTGTCGCGACTTGGGTTTATCCAGCGGTGTGGAGCTTCTACACCATTTTCGTGTTCAACTTCTCGGCCTGGCAGGTGGGCATCAGCCTGACGGTCTATGGCACGGCGCTGGCGCTGGTGCAGGGGGTCTTGATCCGGCCGGTTCTTGCGCGGTTTGGGGAGCGGCGCACCGCTGTTGCGGGCATTGTCTTGACAGCGCTTGGGATGGTTGGGCTGACGCTTGTGCGCGACCCCGTCATCTTGTTTTTGATCATCCCGCTTTTGGCGTTGGGCGATTTTGCCGACCCGGCGCTCAGCGGCATCCTGTCCAACAGCGTGGGCGACGATGTGCAGGGAGAGTTGCAGGGGATCCTGGCCAGTGCATTGGGCATCGCGACTATGATCAGCCCGGTGCTTTACACCGGGATTTTCGCGGCCTTCACCCATGAGGGCGCGGCCCTGATCCT
>CALCPC010000577.1 GCA_937900975.1 uncultured Paracoccaceae bacterium | reverse complement strand
CGGCCGCCCCGGCCCGCGCCGCGGCGCCCGCGCCGATGAGGCTGGCGCCGCGCGCGCCGGCCCAACCGCTCGCCGCCCCGGCGCCGGTTCTGGCACCCGTGATGGCGCCCGCGCCGGCCCCTGCGGTGATGAACGGCGCCAATGGCGCGCACGCCCCAGCCCCAGTGGCGGCCCCGATGGCGCCTCCGGTGGCACCCCCCGCGGCGCCCGCGCCGGTTGCAGCACCCGTCGCGCCCCCGGCCCCGGTTGCCGCGGCTCCCGCTCCCGCGCCCACACCGGCCCCCCCACCGGCCCCCGCGCCGGCACCCGCTGCCGCCCCCGCGGCGGCTGGGCTGTCGGGGGAGGCGCTGATGGCGGCCTTTGTCGGGCTCGTGTCCGAGAAAACCGGCTATCCCGAGGACGCGCTCGACCCCGATCAGGACCTTGAGGCGGATCTCGGCGTCGACTCGATCAAACGCATGGAGATCCTCGGCGCGCTTCAAAAAACCCTCCCCGACGCCGCCGCCGAGGCGATGCGCGCCGAGATGGACACAATCGCCGAGATCCCGTCCATCCGCGAGATCGTGGCCTTTATCGACGAGAAATCGGGCAGCGCAGGCGGGGCGACAGCCGCCCCGGCGGGAGAAGCGCGCCCTTTTGATTGGGCCGGGGAGGCGGAGAGCCGTGCCGCTGCGGTGCTTCCCCGGTATGTTCAACGGGCTTTTGCCGAGCCCCGCGATCACGTCGCGCCCGATTTGCCTGACGGCATGCGCGTCGTCGTGACCGAAACAGCGGACGGCTTTCACACCCCCGTTCTCGCCGCGCTTGCCGCGGCGGGGGCCGCGCCTGTTTTGATGCCGCGGGCCGTTCTGGAGGACGAAGACGGCTATGGCGCCTGGGTTGAGGGCCAAAAATCAGACACGCCGCTGGGTCTCATCTTCCTCGATGCGCGCGACAGCGTCGATCCCGGCCTGATGGACCTTGCCGCCTGGCGTGCGGTGCACGCGCGGATTTCAAAGCGGTTCTTCCGCCTGATCCAGGCGATGGGTCCGGCGCTCCGCCAGGGCGGCCGGGTTGCCGTGGCCACCGAGATGGGCGGGCTTTTCGGCCGGCTCGACCGCGCGCCCGAGGGCGAGAGCAGCCTGCGCGCCGGCGCCGCCTCGGGCGGGGTGGTGGGCATCGTCAAGGCGATGTCGCTGGAATGGATGGATGTCAGCGCCAAGGCGGTCGATCTCGACCGGGCAGAGCCCTTGGAGGCGCGCGCCCAGCATCTGGTGGGGGAGTTCGCCTTCCAATACGGCCGACGCGAGGCGGGCTATCCCAAGGGTCAGCGCACGATCTTCCGCACCGAACCCCTGTCGATGGAACCCCCGAGCAG
Source organism: uncultured Paracoccaceae bacterium (assembly GCA_937900975.1). Taxonomy (GTDB): domain Bacteria; phylum Pseudomonadota; class Alphaproteobacteria; order Rhodobacterales; family Rhodobacteraceae; genus Algicella. The sequence continues at coordinate 23,834 of CALCPC010000577.1, read as the reverse complement.
CGCTCATCCTGGCGCCGATACCCGCGTCGACCGCGACTGGGTGGTCGTGGCCACCGGCGGCGCCCGGGGCATCACCGCCGAATGTTTGCGCACGCTGGCCCCTTACGGGCCACGGCTGGTGCTGCTCGGCCGTTCGGGCGCGCCGGCGGCGGAGGATCCGGCGGCCGCCGCGCTCGATGATGCGGGCTTGCGGAAATTCTACCTCGACGCGGCGCGCGCGGCCGGCGAAAAGCCGAAACCCCGCGACATCGAGGCCCGCGTCGCGCGCCATATGGGCCAGCGCGACATGCGCCAGAACCTGGCCGATCTGGCCGCACTCGGCGCGACGGTCGAATACCGCGCGGTCGATGTGAACGATGCCGGCGCGGTCGCCGCGCTCTTTGGCGATCTTTACGACCGTTTCGGGCGGGTCGACATGGTCGTCCACGGTGCGGGGCTGATCGAAGACAGCTTTATCGAGAAAAAGACCGCGACAAGCTTTAACCGCGTCTTCGACACCAAGGTCGACGCGGCGTTCTCGATCCTCAAGGCGCTGCGCCCCGACAGCCTCAAGGCGCTTTGCTTTTTCACGTCCGTCGCCGGGCGCTACGGCAATGCCGGGCAATCCGATTATGCCGCCGCCAACGAGACCTTGAACCGGCTGGCCTGGGATCTGGCGCGGGCCTGGCCCCATGTCACGGTCAAGGCGATCAACTGGGGTCCCTGGGGGCAGACGACGACCGGGGCCGGCATGGTGACGCCCGATGTCCGGGCGCAGTTCCTGTCGCGGGGGATCGGCATGGTCGAGGCCGAGCCCGGGCGCGATTTCTTTTTCAAAGAGATGTTCTGGGCCGACCGCGCGGATGTCGAAAGCGTCGGCTGGGTCGCCGATGGCGAAACCGCCGAGGCCACGATCTGTGCTTTCCCCCCCGTCCCGGGGCGGGAGCCGATCGGCGCGCCGGCGCTGCTGCTGGCCGCCGGGCACAAGCGCGAGAACGGCAAGCGCGAGGTGATCTGGACCTTCGATCCGGTCACGGCGCCTTATGTCGACCATCACCGGTTCGACCGCGTCGGCGTGCTGCCCTTTGCGGCGATGCTGCAGATGATGTCGGAGGTGCCGCGGGTCTTCGGGCTCGACCAGCCGGTGACCGCTGTCGAAAACATGGCGATGCTGGACGGGGTGACGCTGAAGGGCGGCCCGGTGGAGCTGATGTTCGAGCTGGAGCCCCAGGGCGAGGCCGGGCGGCGCCGGGTCAATGTCCGCTCGGCCCAAAAGCCGGGGCGGGTCGCGTATCGCGCCGATCTCTTGCTGGAGGATGCCCTTCCCCCAGCGCCGCATCTGCCGATCACGGGCGGGGTCGCGACGCCTTGGGACGGGCCCGACATGGCCACACTCTATGCCCGCTGGCTCAGCCACGGGCCGCGGTTCCAGACCCTCACGCAGTATACCGCGTTCGGGCCGCAGGGCTGGCAGGTCTGGCTCGATCCGACGCGGCCCGGCGATTTCGTGCCCGTCCCGCCGCAAGGCGGGCAGGCGCGCGCGCCCGAGGCCGCCTGGGATTTCGATCCCGGTCTTTTCGACGGGCTTTTGCAGACGATCTGGATCTGGACCCGGCGGATCCAGAACGCCTCGGCGCTGCCCTTGTCTTTTGCCCATGCCCGGCGCTACGCCGCGACCGGCACGGGCCCCTTGTTTGGACCCTTGTTTGCTGAGGCCCGGATGCAGAGCGCAGCGGACGATCCCGACACGCTGACCGATATCCGGCTTTACGATGCCCAGGGCCATCTGATCTGGGATGTGGCGGGCATCCGGGGGCGCGCCTCGGCGCATCTCAACCGCCTGGCCGGTGGCTGGCAGGGGGGAGAGCGCGCGCCATCAGAGACGGGAACGGGGACCAAAGCATGAGCCCGAAAGACGTGATCCCAAAGAGCGGACGAGAAGACAGCGATATCGCCATTGTCGGCATGTCCGGGCTGTTCCCGAAGGCCGATGATATCGATGTCTTCTGGTCCAACATCCTCAACAAGGTCGACGCCGTCGGCGACGCGCCCGAGGATTGGCTGGGCAACGGCACGATGTACGACCCGGACTCGCAGGTGATCCAGCGGATCTACACCAAAAAGGGCGGGTTTTTGGGCGATCTCTCGCGCTTTGACGCGCGGAAATACGGCACCATGCCGCTCAGCCTCATTGGCGCGCAGCCCGACCAGTTCCTGGCGCTGAAGCTGGCGCATGACGCGCTGATCGATGCGGGGCTGACACCGGGGCAGTTCGACAGCACCCGCACCGGCGTCATCCTGGGTCTGGCCGTCCACGCCAACCGCGCCAACACCAATGGGATCCAGCAGTTCTGGTTCACGCCGCAGATGCGCGAGGTGTTCCAGACGCTGTTCCCTGAGCTTGAGGGCGCGCGGATCGAGGAGGCGCTGGATCTTTTGGTGGATCAGCTTCCCACCATCCTGCCCGATGCGATCCCGGGGCTGATCCCCAACATCCTGACCGGGCGGATCGCCAACCGGCTGGATCTGATGGGGCCGAATTACATCATCGACGCGGCCTGTGCCTCCTCGCTCATCACCATCGATCTGGCGATGAACGAGCTGAAAGCCGGCAATGCCGACATCATGCTGGCCGGCGGCGTCAACACCACGACCTCGCCGCTGGTCTATGCCGTCTTCTGCTCGGTCGATGCGCTGTCGCGGACGGGCACCTTGCGCTCCTTCGGGCGGGGGGCCAACGGCACCGTCTTGGGTGAGGGCGCGGGCATCGTGGTTCTGAAGCGGCTTCAGGACGCGCTCGACGCCGAGGACCGGATCTATGCGGTGATCAAGGGCGCGGGACAGTCCTCGGACGGCAAATCGACCGGGCTGATGGCGCCCCGGCGCGAGGGGGCGGAGCTGGCCGTGCGCCGGGCTTATGAAAACTCGGGCATCGATCCGGCCACCATCGGGCTGATGGAGGCGCATGGCACTGGCATCGCGCTTGGCGAGAAGACGGAATTGGACGCTTTGCGCAATGTCTTCGGCGGCCGCCAGGGGCGGGTGCCGACGGTGCCCATCGGGTCGGTGAAATCGATGATCGGGCATTGCATCCCGGCCTCGGGCTCGGCCAGCGTGATCAAGATGGCGCTGGCCTTGCGCAACCGCACCATCCCGCCGACGCTGGCCGGCGAGGTCAACACCGAAACCGGCCTGCCCGACACGCCGTTTTATGTGGCCGAGGAGCCGCGCCCCTGGATCCAAAGCCGGGATCATCCGCGCCGGGCGGCGATCAACGCCTTCGGCTTTGGCGGCATCAACGCGCATTTGATCCTGGAGGAAAGCCCGGTCGGGCGCGCCACCGACCCGACCGCGGCCTTTGTCGCGGCCAGCCCCGCGGTCCGCGAGGCCGAGCAGGTGTTCGTCTTCGCCGGCGCCGACGCCGCCGCCGTGACGGCCGCCCTAGAGGCGGCGTTGGCGGCGTTTGCCCCGGGCGACGATCTTGCAGCCGCGCCAGAGGCGCGCTTTACAGACGCGCCAGAGGCGCGCTTTACAGACGCCGCCCGCGCCAGTTGGGATGCGGCGCGGGGCCAGGGCCCGGCGCGGCTGGCCATTGTCGCCGCCGATGCCGGCGAATGGGCGAAAAAAGCGGAGGCTGCGAAAAAAGCGCTGGCCAAACCCGGGGCGGCCTCGGTCCAGACGCGCACCGGCATCTATTTCGAGGCCGCGCCGGTGGAGGGCAAGATCGCCTTTCTTTTCCCCGGCGAGATGGGCCAGTACACCGATATGCTGAAAGGCCCGGCGATGGCGATGCCCGCGATCCGCGACTGGATCGGCGATATCGCGGCCTTGACCGAGGATCGCCGTCCGGTGCGGCTGCAGGATGTGATCTATCCCCCCGACAATCTGGTGTCGGAGGCGGATCGCGCGCATCTCGACGGGCTGATGCACCAGGTCGATTACGGCTCGGAGATGGTGTTCGCGGCCGATCAGGCGATTTGCCAGATCCTGCGCAGCCTTGGCGTGAAGCCGGATGCGATGCTTGGCCATTCGACGGGTGAGAACGCGGCGTTGGTCGCGTCGGGCAAGCTGGATCTCGACCGCCGGGGCGTTTGCGAGATGGTCGCCGACATGAACCGTGTCTTCGACGAGACGGCGCATGAGGGCGCTGTCGAGGGCGGTGTTCTGATGACGGTGGCGGCCTTGTCGCGCGACAAGCTCGACGCGATCCGCGCGGGCTTTGACGACATCCATTTCACCATGGACAACTGTCCCAACCAGGCAATCCTGTTCGGCACCAAGGACCGGATCGACGCGCTGGAGGCGGCGGTGGTGGCCGAGGGCGCGGTGTGCACGCGGTTGCCGATCTCTTGGGGTTATCACACCGAATATGTGCGTCCGATGGCCGAGGGGTTCCGGGCGCTGTTCGACCGGGTGACGTTCCAGCCCTCGGACGTGACGCTGTGGTCTTGCGCGACGGCGCAGCCCTTCCCCGAGGATAAGGCGGCGGCGCTGGAGACGGCGGTGACGCAATATGTCAGCCAAGTGCGGTTCACCGAGGCGATCCAGAACCTCTATGACGCGGGGCACCGGATTTTCGTCGAATGCGGGCCGAGCGCCAATCTGACGGCCTTTGTGCGCGATATTCTCGGCCGCCAGCCGCATCTGGCGGTGGAGGCCGACAACAAGCGGCGGGGGTTCCTCAGCCAATTGCGCCATGTGGTTGCGCGGCTTTACGCGGCGGGGCTGGATGTGGAGGCCGCGGGGCTGCTGACCCCCGCCGAAGAGCCCGAGGCGCCCGCGCGCGCCGCCGCCCGCGCGGTGCAGGCCAAGGCGCCGGCGCTGGTCAGCGATCTGGCCGCGAGCCGGCTGACGGGGGAGGCAGCGGCGAAGCTTCGGACGGCGTTGCTGCCGGCGGGCGCGGGTCTTGCGCCGGAGGCGCAGGTTGCAGGCGCGCCAGAGGCGCAGGTTGCAGGGCTTGCGCCAGAGGCGCAGGTGACAGCTGCGCCGGCCATTCAGACGCATCTCGACCGGTCGGGCGCGTATCTCGCCGCGCAATCGGAGGTTATGCACAGCCTTCTGGGCGCACAGCCCTCCATCGCGCTGCCGACGGCTCCGGCTGATCCGCGGCGCATCCATGTCATCGATCTTGCGCGCTATTTCGCGCTGCCCTTCCCGTTCCGCGCCTATCTGATGCAGGGCGACCCGAGCTATGGCGCCGTCGCGCCCTATCTTGCCGCGACCGAGGCGTCGGAGGCCGCGGCGATGGCCGATCCCGGCCGCCATGCCGGGCGCTGGCAGGAGTGGAGCCTTGGCCGGCTGGCCGTCAAACGCGCCGCCGCCGAGATGCTGGCAGCCAACACCGGCGCCGCTCCGGCCGTCAATGAACTTGCGATCCTCAAAGACGGCAACGGCGCGCCCTATCTCGCGGCCGCGGCCGCGGCGCTGCCCGATATCTCCATCGCCCATGTCGGCGGCACGTCGATCGGGGCCGCGGCCAGCCCCGGCTGGCGGATGGGCGTCGATTACGATCTGCCGGGGCGGATCCGGGACGCGGGCGGGTTTCTCGACATGATCCTCGACCCTTCCGAACAGACGCTCGACGCGACCCGCGACGCCGACACCGCGGCGGCCTTCTGGGCCGCGAAAGAGGCATCGGCCAAGGCGCTTGGCGTCGGGCTGCAGGGCCGGCCGCAGGCGTTCCGCGTCACCCAGCTCGACCCCGCGGCGGGCACGGCGCTGGTCCAGCACGAGGGCTGGCAGCTTCTGGCGCATCTGCGCCGCGTGGGCCCCGGCATTTGCGCGGTGGCCTATCTGGCGGCGGCGTCATGAAGGGGCCGGGTCCAAGCGTTTCGCAGGTGACAGACCGGCGCGGCGCGATGGCGCAGACACGGAGACGTGCCAGGGGAAACAGCGTGCAGGCGACAGATCTCGGAAACAGTTCGGCGGTAAAGACAGGCCCGAAGACCGGTCTTTGCCAGGCCCAAGCCGCAGGATACAAGGCCCCGTGCGGCGCGCCGTTTCGGGCATCCCCCCGGAACGGCATCCTGCCCGCACGCCCCAGGGCCGTGACACCCACGCGCGCCCCCGGGCCGTGGCACCAGACGCGCGCCTTGGAGGCGCGATACCTCATGCGCGCCTTAGAGGCGCGATATCTCATGCGCGCCCTTGGGGCGCGACACGAACACCGCAAGCCGGGCGTATCCCACACGACCCGGCGTTTTAGGGAGGCGCCCGGCCCGGGCCCAGGACATCAGGAGAGATGACATGCTGCAGACCTTGGATATCGAACACCGCTTGAAATCGACCCTTGACGAGTTCGTCGCCGATTGGGGCCTTGACGCCGAGATCACAGCCGAGACCTGGCTGGTCGAGGATCTGGGCTTTGACTCCATCGACGTCATCCAGTTCATCGTTGCCGTCGAAACCGCCTTCGACAAACGCAATGTCGGCTTTCAAGAGCTGATCATGCAGGACGGCCGCTATGTCGACGATCTGAGCGTCGGTCAAATGGCCACCTTCCTCGAAGCGCGGCTGCCCGCCGCCTGACCCGCGCCGGTCTTGCGCGATCTTGCGCCGATCCTGCGATAAAACGGCGGGGAGATGGCTCGCTGACACCCTTCTCCGGGCGCGGGCCGCGCGCCCGGGGGTGCGACCGCCCGACACCGCGCAGGGTCTGCATTTTGGGCCCTGCCTGGCCTGTTCCCGCCTGTCCCCTCCCTCCCGCGCGCGGGGCCTGCGCGCGTGCTTTCGAAGGATACCCCATGACAAAGACCCTTCTCCTCGGCCTCGATGGCGCGACCTTCACCGTGCTCGACGGGTTCATGAAAGAGGCCGGCGAAGAGGGCGTTGTCATGCCCTATCTCGCGCAGCTGGTAAAAACGGGCTATTCCGCGCCGCTGAAATCCACCGCCCACCCGCTGACCCCGCCGGCCTGGACCAGCGTCAGCACCGGCCGCACGCCGGGCCATCACGGGATCTACGATTTCGTGCGGTTCGAGGATCTGGGCAAAGACGTCTATTTCACGCTGTACGACAGCCGCGACATCCGGGTGGAGACGTTTTGGCAGATCGCCGGCCGGCAGGGGAAATCGGTCGTGTCGCTGAACTTCCCCATGCTCGCGCCGCCGCCCGAGGTCAACGGCGCGCTGGTGCCGGGCTTTGTCTCTTGGAAGCATTTGCGCCGCAACATGCACCCCAAATCGCTGTTCGACCGGATCAAGGCGATCGAGGGGTTCGACGCGCAGGAGCTGTCCTGGGATTTTGAGCGCGAGGGCCAGATCGGAGAGATCATGCCCGACGCTGAGCTGCATGATTGGGTGGAAGGCCATCTGCCGCGCGACAAGCAATGGTTCAACATCGGGCTCGCGCTTTTGTCCGAGGATCAGCCCGACATCTTTGCGCTGATGCTCGACGGGGTCGACAAGATCCAGCACCAGGCCTGGCACCGGCTGGACCCCAAATACTGGCATCCCGACGAGGCCGATGAAGCCGCCCATAAGGTCCGCCAGGTGGTGCTGCGCTATTACCGCGAGCTCGACACCTATATCGAGCGGCTGCACAAGGCCGCGGGGCCGGATGTGCATCTTGTCATCGTCTCCGATCACGGGTTCACCGGCGCCGAGAAGGTCGTGCGGATCAACCGGTATTTGGGCGAGTTGGGGCATCTGACATGGGCCAAATCCGATGGGTCGGAGGCTGCGAAGCGCCGGGATCTGGCCAATTTCGCCAATCTCGATTGGGAGAACACGCAGGCCTTCTGCCCGACGCCGTCCTCGAACGGTGTTGTGATCCGCAAGCAATCGGAGGCCTGTCCGAACGGCGTGCCGGCGGCTGAATACGCGGCGTTCCGCGCCAAGCTGATCGAGGATCTTCTGGCGCTGGAGGATCCCGAGACGGGCGAGCGGGTGATCACGGCCGTGCAAACGCGCGAGGACGCGTTCCCTGGCGCCGCGATGGAGGATGCGCCGGATCTTACGCTGACGCTTTGCGATCATGGGTTTGTGTCGGTGAAAAATCTGGAGCCTGCGGTGGTCACGCGCCCGGTGCCGATGGGCACGCATCACCCCGATGGGATTTTCGTGATGACGGGGCCCGGGGTGGAGAACCGGCGGGGCCCGGCGATGTCGATCGTCGACACGACGACGATTGTCGCGCATGCCGCGGGTATGGAAATCCCTAAGGATTTTGAGGGTAAGATCCCCGCAACGCTCTACCAGCCCGCCCATATCGCGGCCAACCCGGTCAAGATCGGCGCAGCGGCGGGGCAAAACGCGGCGGTCAAATCCGATCAGGAGGCGAGCGACGAGCAAAAGGAAGAGGTGCTGGCCCAATTGCGGATGCTCGGCTACTTGGAGGATTGAGCACCGGTCCGGCGCAGCCGGCAAACGCTCCAGTGGAGCGTTTGAGGGTGAGCCCCGTCTCGGAAAGGCTCCAGTGGAGCCTTTCAGGGGCGAACGCGCGGAGCGCCAGAACCCTTCGGTCGAACCCACCCCGTCAAATCGCACGCGGCCAAACCCAACTGCGCGCGCCCGCGCGGAGCGCTGGCGGCCTTGTGTCGGGCCGGCCCGGCCCACACGGATCGGCCCGCCCCGGCCCGCGCCGGTTGGGTTTGCTTGCGCGGCGCGGCGATAGACCGGTTCCACGCGATCCGGCCCCGCGCTTGGATCTGCCTCAGAAACGCCGTGGTGGTGGTGTTCGTGCCCCCTTATCCCATGGCTTTTCAACGATTGTGATGCCCAACCACCCCGCCCCTTTCCACGGCCCCCAGCGCGCGGCCCGGCCCGCGCGCCTGGTGCGGCGCGCAGCCGTCACCGGGCCCCGGCCAACCGGGTGGGGCCTGCGGGGATGAGCCGGGTTTCGGTCAACGGTGTGATGCTGAACGTCACCGAGATCCCGCAGCGCGCGCGGCGGCGCAAGCCCGGGCTGCCCATCGTGCTGATCCACGGGCTCGCGGCGTCCTCGGCGTTTTGGTACGCGGCCGGGGCGCCGTTTCTGGCGCTGATGGGCCCGTGCCTGGCCTATGATCTGCGCGGGCACGGCAAATCCGCCACGCCCGAGACCGGGTATTCGGTCTATGCGATGATGCACGATCTCGAAGCGCTGCTCGACCAGAAGGGCATCGGGCGGGCGCATCTGGTGGCGCATTCCTTCGGCGGCATGATCGCGCTCCTTTACACGCTGACCCATCCCCAGCGTGTCGCCTCGCTGTCGCTGGTCGATGTCCGCATCCGCCCGCTGCAGGCCGCGGTGGAGGTCGAGGCGCAGGAGATCCCGGCCGGCGTCGCGCGGCGGCTGCGCGAGCTTGGCGTCGATGTCGAGGCCATCGCCAATGCCGATGACGGGATCGATTATCTGAAATCGGTGGCCCATATCCAGATCGCGGCCGGCGCCGAAGCCAACGAGATGCTGACAGCGCTTTACCGCCATCCAAGGCTGTTCCGCACCGCCAAGGCGGCGGAGAAATGGATCGATCTGACCGAGCGCGCCTCGCTTGTCACCGATCTCAAACGCGAGGCGAGCTTTGGTGCCGCGGATCTGAAGGGCCTGGATCTGCCGATGCAGATCCTGGTGGGGGAGCGGTCGACCACGCGGCCCTCGGCCGAGGCGCTCTACCGGCTGTGCCCGCATGCGGAGATGGAGCTTGTGCCCAAGGTTGGGCATTTCTTTCCGATCAGCCATCCTAAATTGTTCTTGCGCCCGACCTTGCGCTTCCTGCGCCGGGCCGGCAAAGCCGGGGCTTGAGGGCGCGGGATGACGGAGATGACGGCAGAAAAACGGGTCGAGCAGGTGGCCGAACGGGTGGTCGCGGGGCGCAATTGGAGCCTGCCGGATCTGACCCGGGACGACCCCCGCGGGCGCGGGCTGACGCGGGCCGATTTCGAGAAAGTGTCCGAGAACGGGTTCGGCGACGGGTATAATTCCTACACCCATTCGATGTGTTATTTCGAGGGCCGGGTCTATGCCGGGACCAGCCGGGCGACGATGCTGCTGCTTGGCGCGGGCGACAAGGGGGGCATGAAGGATGTCAGCCTCGACGCCTGGCCGGTGGAGCTTGACGCAAGGGTCTATACGCCGGATTTCGAGCTGGGGCCGGGGCGGGCGGAGATCTGGCGCATGGACCCGCCGCGCGGCGCGTGGCACCGCGTCTACCAGGCGCCGCTGGTCTATGGCACCGACGGCACGCATATGAGCCGCGATCTCGGCTACCGCGCGATGGCCGTCTATCAGGGCGAGAGCGACCATAAACCGGTGATGTATGTCTCGAACTGGTCGCGGTCGCGGGGTGAGGGGATGCAGATCCTGCGCACCGAAGACGGTGAGACGTTCGCGCCCGTGGGGCCGAAGGGGCTGGGCGGGCGCGACGCGACGTCGACGCGGTCGCTTGTCGTCTTCAAGGATATGCTTTTCACCTCGCCCACGGGCTCGACCGGCGGGCGGCAGAACGCCAGCGGGATCGCCGCCGTTCTGGTCACGCGCGATCCCTCCAAAGGCTGGGAAGCCGCGAACACGCGGGGCTTTGGCAATCTCAAAAACCTCGGCGTGTTCGAGATGATCACGACCCGAGATTATCTTTATGCCGGCACCGCCAATTTGGGCGAGGGCTATGAGCTTTGGCGCACCAAGGCCGAGGGCAACCCGCCCTTTGAATGGGAGCGGATGCTGAAGGCCGGCGCGGACCGGGGCAAATACAACCAGGGCTGCGTGTCGATGGCAGAGCTGAATGGCTGCATCTTCATCGGCTCTGGCATCCAGAAAGGCGGGATCGACAAGGAAAACAAGCTGGGCCCCGCGGGGCCGGAACTGGTGCGGCTCAATCCCGATGGCTCCCATGATGTGATCATGGGCGAGCGGCGGATGCCCGGCGGACCGCGGTCGGGGATGCTGCCGGGCTGGAACAACGTCTTTTGCGGCTCGATCTACAAGATGAACGTGCATGACGGCTGGCTTTACGCGGGCACGCAGAACTGGATGGTGTTCCTGCTTTGGCGCGATTTGGTGAAACTTGACACACCCGCGGCGCGGCTTTTGCGACGGATCCCGCTCAATGACCTCGTTGAAGCGACCGGTGGCTACGATGTTTGGCGCAGCTGCGATGGCGAGACCTGGATGCCGGTGACCCGTTCGGGGTTCGAGAACCCCTATAATCACGGGGTCCGCAACATCCTCTCGACACCGCATGGGGTCTATATCGGCAGCCAGAACCAGTTCGGGCCCCGGTCTGCGTTCCGCACCGAGGATGGCGGCTGGGAGTATCGCGACAACCCGCGCGGAGGGACGGAAGTATGGCTGGGATCTTTGGACAAACGCTGAGACGGCAGGGGGAAGTTGACAGGGTTGAGGGGCACTGCACCCCTGCCAAATGTCAGTTCCCGGCCGGCTTGGTCGCGGTTTTCGGCTTTCTGGCGCTCAGCCTGGCCGCGCTCCCCGGGGCTGTGGCGGCGGCGGAGTTGCAGGCCACCGGGCCGCGGCCCGAGATCCGCTTTGTGCTGCCGGTGGGCGAGACCGACCGCGAAGAGGATGAGATCGACGGCACCTCGGTCGACAACCAGGGCAACACGATTATTGCCGGCGTGTTCTACGACGAGGTGCGGCTTGCTGGAAAGATGTATCGAAGCCGCGGGGCGGGCGATATCTTTCTGGCCTCGATCGCGCCGAACGGCGCTTATCGCTGGGTCCGCCAGTTCGGCGCCGGCGCCGATGACAACGCCTATGACGTGACCACGGACGCTGCGGGCAACATCTATATGTCGGGCTGGTTCTCGCGCCAGGTCGATTTCGGCGGCACCACGCTTCGCGCCCGCGGCGGCACGGATATGTTTGTCGCCAAATACACCTCCGCCGGCCAGCTGATTTGGGCGCGGGCCTTTGGCGGCGCGGCGGGCGATGGCGGCAATGAGATTTCGGTGACGGATGCGGGCGAGATCGCGGTCAGCGCCATCACCGGCGGCGATTTCACCGCCGATGGGCGGACCTATCGGTTCGGCGGCGGCGGGCGGGACTCGCTGGTCGTGCGGATGACGACAGCGGGCCAGATCCGCTGGATCACCCCCATCGCCGGCCCGGGGATGGAGCGGATCCGCGCCATCGAGCTTGCCGAAAGCGGCGATGTCTATCTTGGCTTCCAATACCGGGGATCGGTCACGATGGGCGGGCTGCGGGTTAGCGCCGTCGGCGATTGGGACGGGGCGATGGCGCGGATCCGGCCCGATGGCCGGCCCGCCTGGCTGAAGAATGTGGGCGCGGGGGGGTTGGACAATTTGCGCGGCATCGGCGTGGCGCCGGACGGGTCGGTCTATGGTTCGGGCGTGCTTTCGGGCAATGGCACCGTGCTCGACCGGCGCGTCACCGGGATCACGGGCAACACCGATTATGTCGTGCGCGTCGGCAGTGACGGCCGGGTCGCGTGGATGATGCTGTTTCAGGGCGCGCGCAACGCCAGCGGCGCGGAACTGGTGGTGGATGCCAAGGGCGTGATCCTGTCGGGTCTTCTGGTCGGCGGGGTCGAGGTCCGCCGCGACGGCCGCGCTGTGGCCACGATCCGCCCGCCCAACCGGTTGCCGACCGCCTATCTTGCGGCCTTCACGCATCAGGGCGCGCTGCGCTTTGCCTATACGCCGACGCCGGCCGCGCGCGGCAGCCGCGGCAACGGCGCGGTCCTCGCGGTCAGCCGCAACGGGCGCTGGCTGGCGCAGTCGATCCGCTTTCGCGGCGCGGTCGATGTCGCGGGGCGCCGCGTCACCGGGCCGTCGCGCAAGGACAGCGCCATCCTTCTGATGCAGTTGAACGGCGCCTGATGCCGGCGCCGGTCCTGATCCTGGCCAGCCGCGACAGTTGCGGCAGCCTTTTGGGCCAGCTTCTGGGCGGGCATCCCGATTTTTACGCCGCGCCGCATCTGAACACGCTCAGCTTTCCCGAGGTTTGGCAGTTCCGCGTCTATGCCCAGATCCCCCGCGACAGCCATATCCACGGGCTTTGGCGGTTCCTTGGCCAAAGGACGGCGGGTGAGCAAACGATGATGAGCGTGCAGGCCGCGCGGCGCTGGATCGGCCTGCGCGAGGAGATCGGCGCCCCCGCCTTTCACGCCGCCCTCTGCGATCTGGTGGCGCCGCGGCGGCTGGTCGATTACAGCCCGCTGCACGCCCAGAACGCCGATGTCGTGGCGCGCGTCCTGGCCGCGGTGCCGGAGGCCAAAATCATCCATCTGGTCAAAAGCCCCGGCGCCCAGGCCCGGGCCAGCTGCCGCCCGGTCTGGCAGACGCTGGAGGCGAGCCTTGGCTGGTGGGCCGACCGGGCCGAGAACCAGCCGGTGATGGACGGGTATGAGCTGGGCGAGCAGTATATCGACTGGTCGGTGACGCCCGCGGTCTTTGACCCGCAATTCGCCTGGCACCGGACGCAGCGCGCGCTGCTTGACGCGGGCCGGGCGGCCGCGCCGGGGCGCTGGCTGACGCTGCGGGCCGAGGATTTTCTGGCCGATCCCAGCGCCGGTCTGGCGCGGGTTCTGGCGCATCTCGACGCCGATGCCGCGCCCGATCTGATCGCGGCGATGCTGGCGCAGGGCGCCACGCCCTGGACCGCCACCGGGCCTTTCGAGGCGCCTTACGGGATCGATTACGAGATGATCGGCCAGCCCGTCCACCAGGCGCTGGCGCGGGCGCGGGCGGCGACGGTGCCAAGCGCCCCGATCGACCCCACAGCACCCCTGCCCTGGCGCGGCGATGGCGACCGGTTTATGCCTGAGGTCGTTGCCTTGGCGGCCGATCTCGGCTATGGCGTTGTGCAGCGCGACATGGCGGAAACGCCACATTTCGCTGCCGGAACGCCATGAAATTTCTGCGAATTTCAAAGCATGCTCGACCCGAACAATTGAGATGAGGTGATCCCATGAGCACAGAGACCCAAAGCCTGCCCGTCACCCCGCTGAAGGCCGGCGCGCTGGTCGATGCCAGCGCCATCGGCGCGGCGGGGGCCGTCGACAAGACGTTTCTTTTGGATCAATTCGCCACCCATGGCGCGATCCTGGTCAAAGGGCTTGGCCTCGACCCGCAAGGCTTCGTCGATTTCACCGAGATGTTCCTCTCGGATTTCATGGAATATGTGGGCGGCGCCAACAACGACCGCGGCTCGGCCTTTGGCGGCTCGGCGACGGTGCTGACGGTCACCGGGGGCAACACGCTTGGCCAGGCGATCCCGCTGCATGGCGAGATGTTCTACACCACCTACCGCCCTGCCACGCTGTTTTTCTGCTGCCAGCGCCCGGCCGACGAGAACGGCGAGACCACGATCTGCGACGGCATCAAACTGTGGGCCGCGCTGCCCCAGGAGATGAAGGACCAGTTCGAGGCCAAAAAGATCCGCTATCGCCGGATCTACAAGGACGATGCCTGGACCAAGGTCTACAAGACCGACGATCTGGAGGCGGTGAAAAAGATCTGCGCCGACACCGGGGAGGAGTTCGTCGATCATGGCGACGGCACGTTCGACACGATCCATATCGACACGGCCTATGCGGATGTTGCGGCGGGCCGCGCCTTTATCAACTCGATGATCGTCTGGGCCTCGCGCGAGTATATCGCCAAGCTCGACGACAGCCAGGTGCGCTGGGAAGACGGCAGCCCGATCGACCCCCAGATGATCATGGCGATCCACAAGATCGCCGAAAGCATCACCGAGAACATCGCGTGGGAGCCGGGGATGGTCGCCCTGGTCGACAACCGCCGCGTGATGCACGGCCGCCGCGCCTATGAGGACAAGGGCCGCGACATCATCATGCGCCTCAGCCTTGAGACACCTCTGGCCGCCTGAGACCGGTTTTGACCGAGGACCACGACGACAAGGCGGCAAAAGCGTCCTCTGATGATGCCGGGACGGCACCAGAGGACGCGCAGCAAGCGGGTGTAAGGCCGGATGGGGCGCCAGGGTCCGCCCCGGACCCCGGGTCCAATCCTAAATCCGGTGCCAATTCCGCTGCCAATTCGGGTGCCACATCCAGCCCCGCGCCCGACCATGCCCCGGACCATGCCCCTGGCCGGGCCCCCGACCCCGCGCCCGACCGGGCGCCGGCGCGGCGCGAGACGGGCCGGCAGGCCATCTATGCGCCAAGCCGCAAAGACCGGGACCCAGCGGGGGGGGCCGGCGCCCCGGAGGCGCCCAGCGATGGCGCCGAGGATATCGGCGCCAGCCTTCAGGCGCTGGAGAACGCGACGCTGACGGCCTTTGCCGCCGACCGCGACGCGCTGATCGACGACATGGTGCCCGCCGCCGCCCTGCCCGCGGACCGCGATGAGTTCTATCACCGCGATCCCTTCTCCGGCGATTATGTCGATTACGTCAACGCCCGCGAAGGCTCACGCACCGATGGCGGCGCCAAGGTCGCGCGAAAGCTGCGCGAGGACCTGTTGTCCAAACCGCATCTGCTGCCGAAACCCGAGGAAGGCGCCAACCGGGGCGCGGCCGCGGTTTGGCGCAGCTTGCGCGACCAGTTGCACCAGGAAAGCCTTGGCATGATCGACAGCTCCGACCGGGAGGAGCTTTTGATCCTGAAAGGCGATCTGATGACCCGGAAGGCGTTGGTGGATTCGGTCGGCGAAGGGCTGACCAACCTCATCAAACGGCTCGACCAGCGCCTGGCCGCCTTCGACAAGACCCCGCCCAAAGTCGACGATGGCGTCGCCACATCCGCCCCCGATGCTGCCAGCCTGAAGGGCAAGATCTGATGGGCCGGCTTTTGATGGTGCTCTGCCCGCCGCGGTCGTTTTCCTCGCTGGTCTCGACCATGATCGGCCAGCACCCCCAGATCTATGGCTTTCCCGAACTGCATTTCATGGTCCGCGAAACCGTGGGCCAAGTCCTGGAATGGGAGCGGCGGCGCGACAAATACCTTGGCCCCCCCGGCTATCTCCGCGCGCTGGGGGAGCTCAAATACGGCGGCCAGGGCGCCGAAGAGGTGATGATGGCCGCCAATTGGCTGGAAGAGCGGCAGGGCTGGAAATCGAAACGGGTGATGGATTACCTTTTCGATCTGGCCACCGAGGTCACCGGCGCACCCTATTGTCTGGAAAAGACCCCGACGTTGGCGTTTTTGCCCGTGGCACTGGAGCGTGTGCGCCGCTCTTGGCCCGATGCGCTTTACATCCATGTCACGCGCCATCCAGTGAACCTGAAAAAATCGATGGACGAATACATCGACTACCAGCCGCGCCTCTCCGAGGAGCAAAAGCAGATGCGCCGGGGGGCCTCGATGATGGCCTGGCCGGTGACGCAGCGCAATCTCTTGGATTTCTGCCAGGCGCTGGCGCCCGGCCAATACATCCGGATCCGGGGCGAGGATGTGCTCTCGGACGCCGAAAACGTCATGCGCCAGGTGGCCGAATGGCTCGACATCCGCACCGATGACGAAGCGATCCAGGCGATGCTGCGCCCCGAGGACAGCTCTTACGCCACGATCGGGCCGCCGACCGCGCCCTTCGGCAACGATCCGAAATTTTGCGCCAGCCCCGCCTTCCGCCCCGGCAAACCCCGGCTGGGCAATATGGACGCCTATTTCGAGACCGAGGACGGCCAACGCTTTGACGAGGGCCGGAAGGCGTATCTGCGCCAGCTTGCCAATTGTCTGGGGTATCGCTGACCCGGCGATGCCCGGAACGCGCCCGTCGCGGCCGTTAAAAAGCCCGACATCCCCGATCGCAGACCGACATCGAAGAGGCCGGCGCGATAGGGGATGCGGTGTGTCACCACGTTTGCGAAAAACGCGTTAGCGCGGTTCGGTGCGCAAGGCGACATAGACGCAGTAGCACATCGTCAGCACCACCAGCGTGAACGGGATGCCGGTCGAAACCGCAGCCCCCTGCAGCGCGGACAGCCCGCCGCCCAGCAGCAGCGCAATGGCCACCAGCCCCTCCAGCGTGCACCAGAAGACCCGCTGCGCCACCGGCGCGTTCATCTTGCCGCCGGCCGTGATCGTATCGATGACAAGCGAGCCCGAATCCGACGAGGTCACAAAGAAGATCACGATCAGGATCAGCGCCACCGGCGCCACGATCCCGTAAAGCGGCAGCTCTTTGAGAAAGCCGAACAGCGCGCCCTCGGGTTTGTAGCTGTCGATGACTGTGGCGCGCACGCCCTCGGCCCCGCCCGCGTTCAGCATGTCGATGGCCGCGCCCCCGAAGGTCGACATCCACAAGGCGCAGACCAGCGTCGGCGCGATCAGCGCGCACAGGATGAACTCTCGCACCGTCCGGCCCTTGGAGATGCGGGCGATGAACATGCCGACAAAGGGCGACCAGGCGATCCACCAGGCCCAATAGAAGGTGGTCCAGCCGTGAAAGAAGCTGGTGTCTTCGCGTCCGAACGGGTTCGACAGCGCAGGCAGCGCCACGACATAGTCGACCATCACCTGGCCATAGCGGGTCAGCGCCGTGCCGATGCCGGTGGCCACCAGCACGAACAGAAACAGCACGACGGCCATCGCCATGTTGATCTCAGAAAGCCGTTTGACGCCATTGTCCATGCCAAGCAGAACCGAGACGAGCGCGATGGCCGTGATCCCGATGATCAAAAGCACGGTGACGGTTTGGCTGGGCTCGATCCCCGCCACTTCGTAAAGCCCCGCCGCGACCTGCTGCGCACCCAGCCCGAGCGAGGTGGTCAGTCCGAAGAGCGTGGCGAAAACGGCCAGGATGTCGATGCAATGCCCGGGCCAGCCCCAGATCCGTTCCCCCAAGATCGGATAGAAGGCCGAGCGCAGCGTCATCGGCAGCCCTTTGTTATAGGCGAAGATGGCCAGCGTCAGGCCGACCACGGCATAGACGCACCAGCCCTCCAGCCCCCAATGGTGGATGGTGCCGACGATGCCCGCATATTCGTTGCCAGGCTGGCTGACATCGATCCCCAGCGGGCTGGCGTTGCCGCCTTCGGCGAAGTTGTAATAGACCGGTTCGAGAACGCCAAAAAAGAGCAGCCCGATGCCGATCCCGGCGGCGAACATCATCGCGATCCAGCCGGAATAGGAGTAATCGGGTTTGGCATCCTTGCCGCCGATCCGCACCGAGCCCACGGGCAAAACGATCAGCGCCAGGCAGAACAGCAGGATGGCATCGACCGACAGCACCAAAAACCAGTCGAACGTGCTGGTCAGCCAGGGGCGAAGCCAGCCAAAGAAGGCCGCCGATGCCTCCTGATTGGCAAGCGAGACAAGCACGAAGGTGATGATCAGAAGGCTGGAAATCAAGAAGACAGGGTTGTGAATATCAAGGCCGAGCGGTCTGATATTATCCTGTCCAAGCTCATATTCGGTGTCGAACTTGCCTTCTTCGGGCAGCGGTCCGGCGACCTGGTCCATATTGGCCACGACGTCTCCCTTTCTATTTTTTTGTTTTTGGTAGTGCGGATCGATCATCCGAGGGTTGTCGCGCAATTGCAATAATTTTGATGTTTTTGGCGCCGAGACTTTTCGAACCTGTGTTTTGCGCTAGTGCGGTGGACGCTGCCCCGCGCCCTTCCGGCGCGGTCTGTGTCACGCCCCCAGGCGCGCGGTCTGTGTCACGCCCCCAGGCGTGCGGGCTGTGTCACGCCTCTGGCGTGCGGGCTGTGTCACGCCTCTGGCGTGCGGGCTGTGTCACGCCTCTGGCGTGCTGGCTGTGTCACGCCTCTGGCGTGCTGGCTGTGTTGCGACCGTGCTACGTCCTGGAATCCCGCGCGGGGGTCGGGTTTTCTTTGCGGGTTCAAACCCGCATAGAGGATCCAAGCAGCAAGGGGTCCCCGCGTATGCTACGTTTGCTTTTGGGTTCGCTTTTGGGTTTGCTTTTTGCAGCCCCCTTGGCGCTGGCGCAGGATGGCTATCGGATCCAGCCCGGCGACACATTGCGCATCGAGGTGATCGAGGATGCCTCGCTGAACCGCGAGGCGCTGGTGTTGCCCGATGGGCGGGTGTCGATGCCGCTGGCCGGCACCGTGCGGGCGGCGGGGCTGACGGTGACGGAGGTGTCGCGCGCCATCGCCGGGGCGATTGCGCCGAATTTCGCGGCACAGCCCACGGTGTCGGTCGCGGTCACAGCGCTTGACCCGCCGCTGCCGCCGGGGCCGGAGCCTGCTGCGCCGACCATCGGCATCTATATCCTGGGTGAGATCGGGGCCCCGGGGCGGAAGGATCTGCCCCCTGGGACGACCTTCCTACAGGCCTTGTCGGAGGCGGGCGGTTTCACCAATTTCGCCGCCGACAAACGCATTCAGCTGCGCCGCCGGGACCCCGCGACGGGGCAGGAATATGTCTATCCGATCAACTACCGCGCGCTGTCGCGCGGCGTCCCGATCACCGGCAACCCCACCCTTTACGACGGCGACGTGATCCTGGTGCCGGAACGCGGCCTGTTCGAGTAGGCGCGGTGGCGCGCCGGGGGGGCTTGCTCACGAACGGGCAGTTGTTAAAGCCCGGGCACGGGCAGTTGTTAAAGCCCGGGCACGGGCAGTTGTTGAAGCCCGGGTACGGGCCGTTAACGACGCCCGAGGATGGGCAGGGGCGCGTGCTCGGGGACGAGCAGGCGCAGATGCTCGGGGACGAGCAATGTAAAACACCCGGGGACGGGTGGTGCAAGACACCCGAGGGCGGGCGGGACAAGACACCCGGGGACGGGCCGCCAACCGCGTTTCAACATGGGCAAACGGCCCGGCCTGAAAACCGCAGCGCCCGCAAGCGCCGGGCGGGGCGACGCCCCGCGCGCGCGCTGCCGCTTACCGCCGTCGCGCTGCTTCTGGCGAGCGCCGTTCCCGCGCAGGAAGGCGGGTTGCAGGCGACTCTGGATCTGTCCGAGACCTTCCGGCTGGAGGACAACCGCGATTTCGTCACCGACCCCGGCGATCCCTCGGCGATTCTGCGCACGGACATAACCGGGCGCATCGCCAGCACGACCCGCAGCACCGCCTTCGCGCTGGAGGCGGGTGCGGCGCTCGATGCCGGCGCGTTCGGCGGCGCGGATGGTGATGGGGCAGAGTTGGAGCGCTATTTCGGCGCGCTCAGCTTCGGGCGCGAAAGCCGCGACACAGCGCTCGATTTCTCGGCCCGCTACACGGTGTCGGATGTCGATCCCGGCGCCAGCACCTCAGATCTCGACATCCAGGACAGCGTGACCGCAGCGGGGGAGCGTCAGGCGCTCAACCTCGCTGCCGGGCTTGAGGTTGGGCGCACGGCGGGCATCGGCGCGGCCTTCGGCGCCGATTACCGGCGGCGGATCTATGACGGCACCGACGATCCCGATCTTTTCGACATCGAGGAGACCGGCATCGACGCCACGCTGTTTCTGCGCCCGCGCGCCGACAGCACCGTCCGCCTCTTTGCCCGCGCCCGCCGCTATGAGGCCGAGAACACGGCCGAGACGCGCCGCGACAGCAGCGATATCGGGCTGGGGCTCGACCAGGCGCTGACCAAGACCTTAAGCTTTTCGGGCAGCGCTTCTTACACCCGGATCGAAACCCGGGAGACCGGCGTCACCGACACGGCGACGGGTGTGTCGGCCACGGCGACGCTGACCCGCACCGACCCGCGGGGGGTGACCCGGCTGACCGCTTCCAGCCGGGTGGAGGCGACGGGCCAGAGGCTGAGCGCAGAGCTGGGGCGCAATTTCACGCTGAAGACCGGCGCGCTCGACGTCAGTGCCGGCATCAGCACCCGCGACGGGACCGACCCGCGCCCGCTGGCCGCGCTGTCTTATGCCCAGGAGTTTCGCACAAGCCGGCTGCAACTCGACCTCACCCAGCGGGTCACGACGACAGCGGAGCGCGACGAGCTTTTGACCAGCCGCGCCAGGCTCAGCCTGCGCCACGCGCTGACGCCCGTGACGGCGGTCGATCTGACGGCCTCCTTTATCGATGTGACGGTGATTTCAGGCGATGGCACGGCGCGGCGGGATCTGCGGCTCGGCGCGCAGCTCAGCCGCGATCTGACCGCCGATTGGCGCGGCGTTCTTGGCTATGAGTATCGGCTGGACCAGCGCGACGACCTGCGCGACCGGCAGTCCAACACGCTGTTTTTGGGCCTGGAGCGGACCTTCACGCTGCGCCGGCCCTGACCCCCCGCCAGGCGAAGCTTAGAGCGTTTCGTGAAGCCCCTGAGCCATCAAGCATCCCATACCGCGTTGAAATCCTTGATTTCAGGCAGCGCTATGCGATCCGAGTCTTTCACGAAACGCTTTAGAGCGCGATGAAGTCAGGCTGAATCGAAAGGGGATTCACAGGGGCTGATTTTGCTGATTCACTATCATCAAACACAAAATGGAGGGTGAGCAGTGGGTAGGGCACTTTCGATGGACTTGAGGGAAAGGGCGATGGCGCGTCTGGCTGCGGGTGAGAGGGTGCGCGAGGTCGCGGCTGCGCTGGATGTGGCCCCGTCCAGCGTCGTGAAGTGGTCCCAGCGCTTGCGCGAGACAGGGAGTTGCGCTCCAGCCGGGACGGGCGGCCATCCGCCGCGCAAGATTGCAAGCGCTCAGGAAGCTTGGCTGCTGGAGCGGATCAAGGACCCGTTCACGTTGCGCGGACTGGTGGTGGAACTGGCTGAACGCGGGCTCAAGGTCGACTACCGCACGGTCTGGGCTTTCGTGCATCGAACCGGCTATTCGTTCAAAAAAAGACCCAACTCGCCGAGGAACAGAACCGCCCCGATGTAAGCCGCCGCCGCGCCCGCTGGAAGCGCCATCAAGGTCGGATCGACCCGCGCCGCCTTGTGTTCATCGACGAGACATGGGCCAAGACCAACATGACCCCACGCCGGGGATGGGCGCCCAAGGGTCAGCGCCTGATCGGCCGCGCACCACATGGACACTGGCGCACCATGACGTTCATCGCAGCACTGCGCCATGACCGGATCGATGCGCCGTTCGTCCTGGACGGCCCGGTCAACGGCGAAGCCTTCCGGGCCTATGTCGAGCACGTTCTCATCCCAACCCTGCGCCCGGGCGATGTGGTGGTGATGGACAATCTCGGAAGCCACAAAGGGCAAGCCGTGCGGCAGGCGATCCGCGACGCGAAAGCGCATTTGCTGTTCCTGCCGCCGTACAGTCCCGACTTGAACCCGATCGAACAGGTCTTTTCAAAGCTCAAACACCTGCTCAGGGACGCCGCCGAACGGACAATGGAAGCCACATGGCGCAGGATCGGCTCACTCCTCGACCGCTTCTCACCGCAGGAATGCGCAAACTACCTCGTCAACTCAGGATACGCTTCAAGCTGATCTCATCACGGTCTAGCGCAGATCTGCGCGGTTTGGGCCGGGGGATCGGCGGTTGCGCGGGGCGCCTTTGCAGCAGACCGCGCCGCCTTGCGTTCGCGCAAGGGGAGAGGGCGCCGAAGGCCGCGGCGACGCGCCCCGGCCATGTCCGACCAAATGCCTGCGAAAAGGCGGCGCCACGCTCAGCACGGGGCGGTTCCAAGACGCCTGTTCCGATCCCAGTTGGATCGGTCCGAACATCGGCGGCGTTCCGCATAGTCTCTGCGCAGTGCGCCACCGGGGGGCGGCGACGGCGGCAAGGCACGCGCAAAAGAAAAGGCGCCCGGGCGGGGCGCCTTTTTAGCCGATATCGGTTTTGACCAACCCTGCCCGCTGCGGGGCATTGGGCCGGTGGCACTATCCCGTCTTCAAGTCCGTCTTCAAGCCAGCGCTTTGCGCCGACGCATGGCGCCGATCCCGCCAAGCCCTGCGATCGCACCAAGCAGCAACAGCGCGGGCGCGGGCAGCGGCACGGCGACAGCCGAGACCTGGATGTTGATTTCCTGCAGCCCGGTCACGCCGGTCCAGACGACATTCAGCCAGGCGCCGGTTGCCAACTGGGTCGGGTTCACGACAAAGCTGGTGCCTGTGATCTGCGAACCGCCGCCCGGAACAATCACTTCCTGCGTTGGCGGATCGGCGAAGACAAAGCCCGCGCCATCCTGCTGTGTCGACCAGAACAGGTCGAACCCGGTGATCGAGCCGGCCGGCTGTTCGGTCGTGGTCGCGATGGTGTCGACCGTCACTTCAACCGCGGTGGTTCCGGTGAACTCAAAGGACACCATATCGCCATCGGTGACCTGACTTTCGACACCGACGGTCGCGGACCAATCGAACTCCGGCGCAGAGAGGATGTCATAGCTCCCGCCGTCGGCGAGTGTGGAATTCGGGTTGACGACAGTGACCGGCATAGCGACCGCGGAAAGCGGCAGCATGGCGATGGCCAAGCCGAGAAGATAGGTCTTGATCATTACAGTACCCCTGATTGCTACGCTGAAGAGACGGTCTGAAAAACCACATCTCACCGATTATGAGTAAAAAGTTAATGGGGCCAGGGGGGCCTGTCCATGCGATTCTGCCCAAAAACGCTGAGTTTGACGCCTGAAGTACACAAACTTCACGCTTTTGTCGCATCGCCGCGCATTCGCGGACCGCTTCTGGGTTGGGAACTCTGGCGCGCCCCGCCGCCGCCGCCCCGCGGTTTGCCGCCCCGTCTCCCCCGGATGGCGCCCCTTTGTGGGTCCGCCTGGGTGGGTCCGCCTGGTTGCGGCGCGCCGGCAGGGCCCGGATCGAAAGAGCAGGGCCCCCTTTCCCACGCTCAAACCCGTCCGCCCTGCCCGCCTCTTTGAGCCCTGCTTATGAGGCGCCCCGCGTCGCGGCGCTGCGGCTTTGCGACCCGGGCTGCGGCACGGCCATATCACGCTGCCGCCGGCGTGAGGATGCCGCCACGCCTTCGGTGTGAGTATGCTGCCACGCCTTCGGCACGACTATGCTGCCACGCCTTCGGCACGACTATGCTGCCACGCCTGCGGCGTGAGTATGCTGCCACGCCTTCGGCAGGACTATGCTGCCACGCCTTCGGCAGGACTATGCTGCCACGCCTTCGGCAGGACTATGC
>CALCPC010000576.1 GCA_937900975.1 uncultured Paracoccaceae bacterium | reverse complement strand
CCTGGGAGGGTTCCCCTCCTAGGACCCCGGCCATAGGCCGGGGTGCACGCCCGTGCGCTCCGCCCCGACCGGAGGTGCTGCCTCACCGCCGTAAAAGCCGGAACATCTCGGACGCCAGCCAACCCGCGACCAAAGCAACCGCGATTGACATTAAGCCATAAAGAAGCGGCCGGTCCTGTGCCAGCCGGTAGATAAACCGCTCAAGCCCCGCTTTTCGCACGTCGATCCGCGCTTGGGTTTCGGAAACGACGCGGCTGTCGCGCACCAAAAACATCCGGGCCGTATAGACGCCTTCGACCAAATTCGCCGGCAATTGGATCCGCGCGTTAAAAAGCGTCTCTGCTGTCAACAAGACCGCGCCCTCGGCTTCGATGTAAAGCCCGTTGCCCTCCCTTATACGCACCACGGCCTCTGCGAAGCTTTCGGGATTTTCGACGCCCGCCGGGACATCAGCGATCCGCACCGCCTGATCGTAGCCGATGCCATAGCGCAGCCGCTCCGCCTCACTGACGATCGCCCGCAACGGGCCCGTCGTTGCCACCGCATAAAAACTCGGCACAGCGTCCACCGCGACCGCATCGCGGTTCACCCAAATGCCCAAAACCCGTGCCTTGCGGCGGACAGTCAGCCGTTGCTCTGGCCCGGAAACGGCGAGCACGACATGTGCGGGACCGGCCTCTTCGGGCACGGGCGCGGTGCGCGCGACTGCGCCGAACACCCAGATTTCCGACCCGCTAAAGCTGGCCGTGATCGAGACCGTGTTTTGGCTTAGCGCGGCAACCAGGTCCTCCCCCCATGCTGGCGAAACCAGAAAAAGGAGCAAGGCCAGGGTTCTCAATGCGCAACCTCCCCGATGGCGTAAAGCTCCGCCGGTGTCACCACCAGATCGAACAGAAGCTTGCCGCACACGCCAAGCACCATCAGCGCCAGTAAGACACGCAACTGCTCGGCCCGCAGCCGCACGCCAATCCGCGCCCCGATCTGCGCCCCGATCACCCCGCCCACCAACAAGAGCACCGCAAGCACCGCGTCGACAGTCTGGTTTTGCGTCGCGTGCATCAGCGTGGTGAACCCGGTGACAAAGATGATCTGAAACAGCGATGTCCCGACGACGACCTTGGTCGGCATGCCGAGGATGTAGATCATCGCGGGCACCATGATAAAGCCGCCGCCGACGCCCATGATTGCGGCCAAAACCCCCACCATCATCCCGATGATCAGGGGCGGGATCGCGCTGATGTAAAGCTGGCTTTGGCGAAACCGCATCTTAAAGGGCAAGCCATGCACCCAGGTGTGATGTTTCCGCGGCTTCGCGGGCGCTCTGTTCGGATTGTTGGCGCGCCGGATCGCGGACAGGCTTTCGATAAACATCAAAACGCCCACCACGCCGAGGAAGACGACGTAGCAAAGCGACACCAGAAGCTCCACCTGGCCCATTTGGCGCAGGATCCGAAACACCTCCACCCCAATCGCAGAGCCGATCAGCCCGCCCACCAAAAGCACGGTGCCCATCTTCAGATCGACCGTCTTGCGCCGAAAATGCGCGAGCGCGCCCGAGAAGCTGGAGGCGACGATCTGATTGGCCTCCGTCGCCACAGCAACCGCCGGCGGGATGCCGATAAAAAACAGAAGCGGCGTCATCAAAAACCCGCCGCCGACCCCGAACATTCCAGACAAAACCCCAACAAGCCCACCGAGGCCGAGCAGCAGGAACGCATTCACAGAGACTTCGGCGATGGGGAGGTAAACTTGCATAGCTGCCGTCAAAAATCGCTGGCGCGACCCTAAAGCAGTTCCGGTTTGAATTGCATCCCTAAACCCCGCGTTGGGCCGAGCAAAAATCTGATCTTCCACGCGTTTTTCATACTCGGTCAGTTCCGGCCGACCGGCGCCAAATGGGCGCCGCGCCGGATGGCGCGGCACCGCGCGCCGGGCGCGTGCAAAGATCCCGCCGGACGCTGCGCCAGCGGCTAGGCGCGGTAGTCCGACGCCTCGCGGTCGAGCACCTGCTTCATCTCCTCGAAATGCGCATGCTCAGCCGCGCGGTAGGCTTCCCACCCCGCCGCCGTTTCCTCTGCCCGCTCGGGATCCAGGATCCGCAGCGGACGGCCGGTGGACAAGGCCAAAACATAGGTGCGCGCGGCGCGTTCGAGGTGGTAGAGCGCGTCAAACGCCTCCGCCACCGTATCGCCAAGCGTTGTGACACCGTGATTGCCCATAATCACCGCCTTGGAGGTGCCGATGGCTTGGGCGGTGCGGATGCCCTCATCCTCATGATCCGCGATACCGCCAAAATCGAGGTCATAGGCCAAACGGTTGTAAAAGCGCGCCGTGACTTGATCGATCGGTGGGATGCGCGGGTCGGCCAGCGTGGCCAGCGCCGTGGCATAGGGCGGGTGGAGATGCAGCGCCACCCGCGCCTGCGGCAGCGCGCGGTGCAGCGCCGAATGGATCGACCAGGCAGACGGGTCCGGCGCGTCGGCGCGCTGCATCGTGGTCGGATCGTCGGCGTCGACCACCAACAGATCGGACGCCCGGATGCGGCTAAAGTGCCGCCAACGCGGATTTATCAAAAACTTGCGCCCATCGGCGCTGATGGCGGCGGAGAAATGGTTGGCCACAGCCTCGTGCCACCCGGCCCGCTCGGCCAGCCGGAAGGCCGCCGCCAGATCGATGCGCAGCGCCGCCTCGTCGAGGGCGGGGCGCGCAACCGGATACATCTCGTTCATAGCAAGCCTTCGGTTAGGGCGCGATCTTGCCAAGGCGTACCAGAAGTCTGGCGACACCAAAAGCCGCAAGGACCAAGGTCTGCCGAACCAAGCTTACCGCCTGTCCCGACGACGACGTGACGTCCGGTCCCGCGGCATCGGTGGTGTTCAGCCCGTGTCATCCGCCGCATCCTTGGCCAACGCGCGGCGGATCGCGGCGGCAAGCTCTTGCGGCGGGCAGGGTTTTTGGACCAGTGGGGCGATCACGTCTCCCATATCGTCATCGGAATATCCGGTGTAGCCCGAGGTGTAGAGCAGTGGGACATCGGGCCTTCGTGTGCGCAAAGCTTTGGCGAGCTGAAACCCGTCCAGCCCGCCCGGCATGACGATATCTGTGATCACCAGATCGAACTCCGACCCGTCGCCAAAACGCTCCAACGCTTGCGCGCCGGTGCGCGCGGTCACCAGACGGTAGCCAAGCGATGTGATCAGATGCTCTGTCATCATCAGAAGACTAAGCTCGTCTTCGACGACCAGGATCCGCTCTCCCCGGCCCGAGACGGGCGCCGTGCGGCCAAGCGGGGCCTCCCGCTC
>CALCPC010000575.1 GCA_937900975.1 uncultured Paracoccaceae bacterium | reverse complement strand
TCGCCCGGCTCCGGCCCTTTCGTCTGCGGTTCATGCTTGGCGCCCAGGGCCCTGGCCACGCGGATGGAGCGGGCGTTTTGCGGATGGATGTAGCTGACCAGGGTTGGCCAGCCGAGCGGGCCGAACGCATAGTCGCGCGCGGCGGCGCCGGCCTCCTGCGCAAAGCCCTGGCCCTCGGCGGATGGAAGCAGCATCCACCCAAGCTCTCGCTCGGGGAATTCGGGGATGTGGCACAACCCGACGCTGCCGAGAAGGGCGCCGGTCGCCCGCGCCTCCACCGACCAGTAGCCAAAACCGTAAAGCAGCCAACACCCGGCTTCGGCGGCCAAGAAGCCGTGGGTTCGGTCCGCGGGATAGGGCCCGCCGATAAACTGAGCGCGCGGGCTTTCAAGCATGGCTTGCAGCGGGGGAAGATCGGCGATGGCGGGCGCGCGCAGGCGCAGACGCGGGGTCAGAAGCTCTGGGATCGCCGCCGAGATGCGGCGCGCCGCGTCGGGGAGGGCGCGTTCGGGACAGGTCATGCGGCGGTCCCCGGTGCTGGGTGGCGGTAGACCAGAGCCGTGTCATCGGGCGCATCGGCCGCGGTGTCTAGAACGGCGCCGAGCCGTTGCGCGAGCGCGATGGATCGGGCGTTGGCGGGCGCGATGTAGCTGACGGCGGTCGTCCAGCCGAGCGCAGTGTAGGCGTGTTCACGCGCGTGCGCCGCAGCCTCGGCGGCAAGCCCCTGCCCCTCGGCATCTGGGTCCCAGACCGTCCAGCCGATCTCGTGCTCTGGCCAATCGGCGGGATACCACGGGCCGGTCAGCCCCAAAGCGCTGTCGTTGTCGCGGCGGGTGAAGACAAATGAGCCAAAGCCGCGCAGCACCCAGTGGCCCGCCACATGCCCAAAGGCCCGCCAGGCCTTGCCGATATCGGCAGGACCGCCGACGAACTGGGCCCGTTCGGACGCCATGAAGGCCGCGAAGGCCGGCCAATCGTCGGCCTGCGGGGGGCGCAGCTTTAGCCGGGGTGTGGTCAGTGTCGGTCCGATCATCGGGCGCGCCTTATGCCGGACCGGGATGGCGCCAGATGTCCATCTTTCCGTATTTCATATGGTCGAACACGCCTTCGTTCTGGCAACCGAGGCGCTGGGCGAGGGCTGTGGAGCGGGTGTTGCCAACCGTGATCAGGCTGATCGCCGTCGTCCAGCCAAGCGTGTCGTAGGCGTAGGCGCGCGCCGCCGTGGCCGCCTCTTGGGCGTAGCCGTGGCCTTCGGCCTCGGGCTGCCAGAGGGTCCAAGCGATCTCGGGCGCGGGCCTGCCTTCGGGGTGGATAAGACCGGCCGAGCCGAGGCGTTTCGCGCCGTCTTTGGCGTCGAGCACCCAACGGCCAAAACCCCGGATCCCCCAATGGCCGATCAGGGCCGCGAGCCGCGTCCAGGCGTCGATGCGGTCGGCTGCACCGCCAACGAACGCAGTGCGGTCGGAGGCCGAAAACGCGGCCAGCGGTTCGAAATCCTGAGGACCGGGCGCGCGCAGAACCAGGCGCGGGGTTTCGAGGCGGGGGATGGGCAGTGTCATTTTTTCTTGCCAAATCCCGAAAGGCCCGGTGGCAGACCGCCGCCGAGACCGGGCAGGGGGGGCGGCGACCCAGGGGCCCCGGGCAAGCCGGGACCGCCTGGGCCGCCGCCGGGCATGCCAGGCATGCCCTGGGGCACCCCGCCTTTGCCGAACATCGAGGCCAGCGCGCCGCGCATCCCGGCCTTGCCGCCCATTTTGCCCATTTTTTTCATCATGTCCGACATCTGCCGGTGCATTTTCAGCAGCTTGTTCAAGTCCGAGACCGCCTGTCCGGATCCTGCCGCGATGCGTTTCTTGCGGCTGGCCTGCAGGATCTGGGGGGCGGCGCGCTCTTTCTTGGTCATCGACTGGATCAGCGCGATCTGGCGGCGCAACACCGTGTCGTCAAAGCCCGCCTCTTCGATCTGTTTGGCCATTTTGCCCATGCCCGGCATCATCGACATCATGCCCTGCATCCCGCCCATCTTGATCATCTGCTCAAGCTGCGATTTCAGGTCGTTCATGTTGAACTGGCCTTTTTGGAACCGCCGCATCATGCGTTCGGCCTGCTCGGCCTCGATGGTTTCTTGCGCTTTCTCGACCAGGCTGACGATGTCGCCCATGCCGAGGATGCGGCCCGCCACACGCTCTGCATGGAAGGGTTCGAGCGCGTCCATCTTCTCGCCGAGGCCCACGAATTTGATCGGTTTGCCGGTGACGGCGCGCATCGACAGCGCGGCCCCGCCGCGCCCGTCGCCGTCCATCCGCGTGAGCACAACGCCAGAGATCCCGATCCGGCCATCGAAATTTTCGGCCGTGGTGACGGCATCCTGGCCGGTCAGCCCGTCGACCACCAACAGCGTCTCATGGGGTTGGGTGGCGTCGCGGACGGCTGCGACCTCCTCCATCAGCGCGTCGTCGATGGACAGCCGGCCGGCGGTGTCGAGCATATAGACGTCGTAGCCGCCCAGCATGGCCTGCTGTTTCGCGCGCTTGGCGATCGCGACGGCGTCCTGACCGGGCACGATCGGCAGGGTATCCACACCGATCTGCAGCCCCAGCGTCGCCAATTGTTCCATCGCCGCCGGCCGACGGGTGTCGAGCGAGGCCATGAGCACGCGTTTGGCGCCGCGATCGCCGAGATGTTTGGCCAGTTTTGCGGTTGTCGTGGTTTTGCCCGACCCCTGGAGCCCGACCATCAGCACCGGCGCGGGCGGGGTGTCGACCTTTAGCGACCCGGTGTCGCCCGCGTCGCCGGCGAGGACATGCACAAGTTCGTCATGCACGATCTTCACGACTTGTTGGCCCGGCGTCACAGAGCGGGTGACAGCTTGCCCGGTCGCCTTTTTCTGCACCGCTTTGACAAAGTCGCGCGCGACAGACAGCGAGACATCGGCCTCCAGCAATGCCACGCGCACTTCCCTAAGCGCGGTTGCGACATCGGCCTCGGACAAAGCGCCTTGCTTGGGCAGTCGGTCGAGCACGCCACCGAGGCGTTCGGACAGGGATTCAAACATCGCTCACCTCCAAAGCGCGGATCGTTGGGGCCCGCTTGGACGGGGGTCGCAGAGCGATGGACTGGGTCGTGGCAAACGAACCTCCCAAAAGCGGAGCGGCACCCGTGGGCGCAACGCGCTGACGGGTGGCGATCCTGATATAGTATCAGAACCGAAGGGTTTCACGCCTTCGAAGGATGGGGCTAGCTAGACGACCGCGGCGCCGGTGTCAAGCATCGCGGCCGGTTCGCGCCCGGCTTCTGGGGCCCGGGACAGAGGGCCTCGGCGGCGCGGGTTAAAGCGGCAGCTCGTAGCTGTCCTTCAGCACGTCGAGCACGACGCTGGTGTTGACGCTGGCCACCTCTGGCCGGGCGTGCAGAAACTCTCGCAGAAACCGGTTGTAGGCCTCGATATCGGCGGCGACCACGCGCAGCACCATATCGGCGGTGCCCGTTGTGGACAGGCACTGCAGAACCTCTGGGCGTGTGGCCACAGCCGCCGAAAACGCCATGACGGCATCGGGAACCGCGCGGGAGAGAACGATTTGCACGAGGGCATTGAACTCTAACCCCGCCTGGCGCGGATCGACCCGGGCGGTATAGCCCGTGATAATGCCGCTTTCTTCCAGGGCTTGAACCCGGCGCCAGCATGCCGAGGCGGACATCGCCGTCGCCTCGGCGAGGGCCTGGTTGGTCATCCGGCCATCATGCTGGATCTCGCGCAGGAGTGCGCGGTCGGCATCGTTTAGCGTCATCCCCGATTTGGCCATGCGCGCCCCTTATCCGCCCAGCATCCCGGTGGGGCCGCAGCCGCGCCGCAAACCCCGCTAAAGTGTTTCGATCCCATCGGAAAAGGCAAGGGTCATCCACATTTGCCGCCGGTTGCCCCTTACGCGCGGTGCGAAATGCCGCGGGCGCGGGCGAGTGCGATCTGGCGCTGCCGTTCGCGGGAGCGGGCGCGGCGGTCTT
>CALCPC010000574.1 GCA_937900975.1 uncultured Paracoccaceae bacterium | reverse complement strand
CGTCAGATCCACGCCGAAATGGGCCTCGGCCGCGCCGTTACGCGCGCGCAGCCCGTCAACCTCCAGAAGAAGGCTCACGCCGCATCCCCAAGATAGGCGCGGCGCACTTCGGCATCCCTGCGGATCTCAGCCACGGTTCCGGTTGCGATAATGCGGCCATAGACCAAGACACTGATCCGGTCGGCCAGGGCAAAGACAGCGTCCATATCGTGCTCAACCAAAAGGATCGGCGCTTGGCTGCGCAAACGATCCAGAAACTCTGTCATCGTGCGAGAGCCTTCGGCGCCGAGCCCTGCCAT
Source organism: uncultured Paracoccaceae bacterium (assembly GCA_937900975.1). Lineage (GTDB taxonomy): Bacteria > Pseudomonadota > Alphaproteobacteria > Rhodobacterales > Rhodobacteraceae > Algicella. The sequence goes on along the minus strand of CALCPC010000574.1, from coordinate 2,323 downwards.
TGGCTCATCCATCACAAAGGCGCGGGGCCCAAGGGTTAGCGCAACCGCGACCTCCAACTGCCGCCGCTGACCGTGGCTAAGATTGGCGCAGCGCATATCGCGCGCCGCCGTCAGCCCGACATCCGCCAGCGCCGCCTCGGCCCGCGCGCGAAGGGCCGCTTGCGACAGGGCGGGCCGCCACAGCGACCAGGCCGCGCGGGCCGCGCCAATTGCCCCCAGCATGGCGTTTTCCAGCACTGTGTCCTCCATCGCCAGCGCCGAGATCTGAAAGGTTCGCGCCAACCCCAGCGCCGCGCGCCGCGCCGCCGACAGCGCGGTAACATCCTGGCCCATATACGAGATCCGCCCCGCATCGGGGGCGATGGTGCCGCAAATTTGCCCGATCAGTGTGGAGTTCCCCGCGCCATTGGGGCCGATGCTCGCATGGATCTCACCCGCCCGAAGGTTAAGCGACACATCCTCGGCGGCCTTCAGCGCACCGAAGCTTTTGGAAATTCCCGCGACCTCCAGCACCGTCTCAGACATGCGCGCCCTCCCGCCCCGTCAAAAGGCCGATCAGCCCGCCGCGGGCGAAAAGCACGATAAGCAACAGCACGGCGCCAAGCCAGATGTGCCAAAAGCTGGTCAGCCCGCCCAGCCAATGCTCGGCCAGCACAAACACACAAGCCCCCACCACCGGGCCCATCAACCGTCCAACACCCCCGATGATGATCAGCACGATCAGCTCACCTGACATCTGCCAACTGAACATCTGGGGGGAGACGAAGCGGTTAAGATCGGCAAACAGCGCCCCCGCAAGACCGGTAACAGCGCCCGAGATCACAAAGGCCAGCAGCTTCAGCCGCTGCGGCGCCAGGCCGACAGCCTCGGCCCGCAAGGCCGACTGGCGCGCCGCGTTCAGCGCCAGACCAAAAGGCGCCGCGCGCAGCCGCGCCGCAAACAGCAAAACCCCGCACAAAAGCGCGTAGCAAAGCGCAAAGAACTGGATCGGCGCCAGCGTGTTCAGCCCCGGGAAATCGTTGCGCACATAGATCGCCAGCCCATCCTCACCGCCATACGCGCTCCACGATATGGCGAAGTAGAAAAACATCTGCCCAAAGGCGAGCGTGATCATTATGAAATAGACGCCCGTTGTCCGCAGGCTCAGCAGCCCGATCACCAACGCCGCCAAGGCCGAGACCGCAATGGCCAGCAGCCAGATCACCGGCATCGATTTCGTACCCGCGACGCTTAGCGGCCCAAGCTCTAGCGTTGTGTAGGTCTGGGCGTGGAAGGCCAAAACACCCATCGCATAGCCGCCCAGCCCGAAAAACGCCGCGTGACCCAGGCTCACCAAGCCGCCGATGCCAAGCGCGATGTTCAGCCCCACGGCGGCAAGGGCCAAGATCACAGCCCGCGTCGCCAGCGTGATGGTAAAGGGCTGATCGACGACCAGCGCCCATAGCGGCACCGCCAAAAGCGCAAGCAAGACGGCCGCGCCCAAAACCCGCTCATCCACCCTCATGCCCGCACCCCGTAACGCCCGGTGGGCCGCCAGCTCAGGACCGCGCTCATCAGGATGTAAATGGCCATGGAGGCCAGCGCCGAGCCGGTTTTTTGCGCGGTCGCCGCATCGGTGAAAAGCTGAAAGAACAGCGGCAGGAAGATGCCGCCCAAAGTCTCGGTCAAGCCAACCAGCAGCGCGCCGACAAAAGCGCCGCGGATCGACCCGATACCCCCGATCACGATCACGACAAAGGCCAGGATCAGGACCGGCTCTCCCATACCCACCTGCACCGACTGGATGGCGCCGACCATGGCCCCGGCAAGCCCGGCAAGCCCTGCCCCCAACGCGAACACGGCGGTGTAGAGCCGCGAGATATCGACGCCAAGTGCCGCGATCATCTCGCGGTCGTCCTTGCCCGCGCGGATCTGGATGCCAAGGCGGGTCCGCTCGATCAAAAGCCAAAGACCAAGCCCGACGCCAAGCCCGATCCCGATCAGCGCCAGCCGGTAGCGCGGGTAATCGATGCCAAAGGGCAACTGGACCGGGCCGGCCAGCGCATCCGGGATCTGAAGAAAAAGCGGGAAGGATCCAAAAAAGTAGCGCGTGCCCTCCGACAACATCAGGATCAGCGCGAAAGTAGCCAAGACCTGGTCCAGATGCGCGGCCGCGTAAAGCCTGCGGATGACCACGATCTCGATCAGCGCGCCGGCCAAGGCCGCCGCCGCCAGCGCAGCGACCAGCCCCAGGAAAAAGGATCCGCTGGCCCCCGCGACGGCCGCCGCCGCAAAGGCACCGATCATGTAAAGGGAGCCGTGGGCAAGGTTGATCAGCCCCATC
>CALCPC010000573.1 GCA_937900975.1 uncultured Paracoccaceae bacterium | reverse complement strand
ATCGACGAGAATTCAACGCGGGCGTGGAATTCTCGTCGATGGGGGCTGCCACGTGGCTGGTGCTGGCGGGCCTGATGATCGGCAAGCCCTTTGGCATTCTCTTGCTCGGTTGGATCGCCGCGGGGCCCATGCGGCTTGGCCTGCCCGAGGGGATGAGGATCATCGATCTTTTCCTCATCGGCTGTATTGCGGCCATCGGCTTTACGGTTTCGCTCTTCATCGCCTCGGTCGCGTTCCCATCCGGTCCGGTACAGGACGCCGCCAAAATGGGCGCTTTGTTGAGCTTTGCCGCTGCGGGCATGTCCTTTATCGCCGCGCGGATCATTGGCGTCTCCCGGCGCGAAATTTAGGGTTTTTGAACAATTTGGGCTGTAAAATCGCGCAAAAAGACCCTAAATCACCGGTGTAGGGCGAACCGGGCTGGTGCTGAACACATCCCCCCGCCCCCGACGGCCCGCTGAAAACCGCATGGGACCGGCAGTGCAATGATCGAGTTCGTGAACGTTTCAAAGTCCTTTTGGACCGGCAAAACGCGGAAAGTGATCCTGGATCAGGCGAACTTTCGCGTTGAGCTTGGCCAAAGTCTTGGGATCCTTGCGCCGAACGGAACCGGCAAAACGACGATCATCAACATGATGGCGGGGCTCGAACACGCGGATGAGGGGCGGATCGTCCGCACGTCCAAGATATCCTTTCCGCTTGGCGTGGTTGGTGGCGTCAACCCCAAGCAATCGGGGCAGGAAAACTGCCGCTTTATCGCGCGTCTCTATGGGCTGGACCCCGATGAGGTGGAGGCTTTCTGCCGCTACCTGGTCGATATCAAAGAATATTTTGAAATGCCGGTGGCGACCTACAGCTCTGGCATGCGGTCGCGGTTCATGTTTGCGCTGATGCTGAGCTTGGATTTCGACATCTATTTGATCGATGAGGGCATGCCGTCCACCATGGACGTCGCCTTCAACCGCCGCGCCGGCGCCATCCTGCGCGAGCGGCTGCAACAGGGGACCGTGGTCATCGTGTCCCACAAACCGAAGGTGTTAGAGGCGCATTGCGACCGGGCTGCGGTTCTCCGCCACGGCCGGCTTTACATCTTTGACACGCTTGAAGAAGCAAAAGAACTGTATGATTACACACGCTAACCCTGTCCCAGGCCCGCGGGGGCGCAACCCTCGACGGACATATCGTGACAGCTGAAACCAAAGACCCGCTTCCTCCCTATAGCGACCCGAAAGGGCGAAAGATCCTGGCGCGGCACAAACGCCTGGCGATGCGGCAGGCGCGCAAGATGGGCCTGAAGCCCGAGACGCCGAACGAGGCGCTCTACAAGCTTGCCGAGCTTGGGGTCAACGTCTTTGCGCAGGACGAATCCGTGCTCGATATGGCGGGGGAGCGGAGCAGCAGCAACACCGCGCCCCCCAAACCGCAGGGCGCCGATGCCACCGGCGCAGAACCCGATCAAGCAAGCGACCCCGCTGACCCCGCTGACCCCGCTGCCGGGTCGAGCGCGGGACTGCCGGCGGCGGTGAAAAAACCGGTTGTGCCAGCAAAGAAAGCAGCCGATCAAATGGCCGCCTTGACCGAGGAAGAGCCGGTCATGGACACCCGCGCGGCGAAAGCGCTGGAGATCGAACGCGAGCGGGAGATCGAGGTCGCGCGCATCCAGCGCGAGCTTGTCAGACGCCGGCGCCAGCGCGTTTTCGCGATGATGCTGCGGCTGTTGGTCTTTGTGCTGCTGCCGACGGCTGCGGTCGGATACTACTATTTTCAGGTCGCCTCCGACATGTATGCGACCGATTCCGAATTTGTGATCCAGTCGACCGACGCGTCTTCGGGCGTGCCCAACGTGGCGGAGCTGCTGACCGGCGGAAATTCCAGCCAAGACAGCACGGTCGTGCAAGGCTACCTCACCTCGCGCGAGGCGTTCTTGCGGCTGCAAAACGAGTTCGATTTTGTCGAGCATTTCAAGAACCCCGAGATCGACGCGTGGCAACGCCTTCCCGAAGACGCGACCATCGACGATGGCTTTGGCCTTTTTAAGCGCAATGTGATCGTGGGCTATGACCCGGCGGAAGGGGTGATCCGCATGACGGTAATCGCCTCGACACCCGAGGACAGCCAGGCGTTTTCCGAAGCGTTGGTGCGCTATGCGGAAGACCGCGTCGACAGCCTGACGCTGGAGGCGCGGGGCGATCAGTTGGACGACGCTTTGGCGCGCCGAGACGCGGCGGAGGCAGACCTGCTGGCCGCCCAACGCCGGATCGTCAATCTGCAAAGCCAGTTGGCCGTGCTGAGCCCTGAGGCCGAACTGGCCTCGAAAATGGCCATCATCAACTCCCTGCAGCTCGAATTAGAGACACGCCGATTGGAGCTGCGCCAAATCCTGGCCAACGCGCGGCCCAACCAATCCCGCGCCGACGTCCTGCGGGCCGAGATCCAGGGCTATGAGGAGCGGATTAACGAACTGCGCTCGGATCTGACGCAAACGGGCGGCACGTCGCTTGCCGCGATCACGGCGGAATTGCAGCTGGCCGAGCTCGACCTCGCCACGCGGCAAATGATCCTTCAAGAGACCATTGCCGGGGCGCAGACCGCGCAGATCAGCGCGAACCAACAAACGCGTTATATCTCGGTCAGCGTCGCCCCCATCGCGCCGGTCGAAGCCAGTTACCCCAGGAAGGTGGAAAGCACCGTTCTGTCCTTTCTGGTGTTCAGCGGGATCTACATTATGCTGTCGCTGACCTTCTCAATCCTGCGGGAGCAAGTGAGCCTCTGATGCAAAAAACCGTGTCTGCCGGAAGCGTTAGCTTCTCAAACGAAGCGCCGCTGACGGTCATCGCCGGTCCGTGCCAGTTGGAAAGCCGCGATCATGCGCTGATGATCGCCCGCGCAATGAAGACATGTTGCGGGGCTGTCGGGGCCGGGTGTGTTTTCAAAGCGTCCTATGACAAGGCCAACCGGACGTCGCTGAAGGGCAAGCGCGGGCTTGGGATGACGAAAGGGCTAGAGATCCTTGCCGCCGTGCGCGAAGAGGTCGGCTGCCCGGTTCTGACGGATGTGCATGATCCCGATCAGGCTGTCGCGGCGGCGAAAGTTGCCGATATCATTCAGATCCCAGCGTTTTTATGCCGCCAGACCGACCTTTTGCTTGCGGCCGGGGACACGGGCGCCGTCGTCAATATCAAGAAAGGCCAATTTCTGGCACCGTGGGATATGGCGCATGTGGCAGAGAAGGTCGCGGCGACCGGGAATGAGCGGATCTTGCTTACAGAACGGGGCGCTTCGTTTGGCTACAATACGCTTGTCGCGGACATGCGCAGCCTGCCGCAGATGGCGCGAACGGGCTATCCCGTGGTCATGGATGCCACCCATTCGGTCCAGCAGCCCGGCGGGCTTGGCGGCGCATCCGGTGGCCAGCGAGAGTTTGCGCCCGTTATGGCGCGCGCCGCCGTCAGCCTTGGGATCGCCGCGGTTTTTATCGAAACCCATGAGGCGCCGGACACCGCCCCCTCCGACGGGCCCAACATGATCCCCTTGGCCGAGATGCCGGCTTTGTTGGAAACGCTGATGGCGCTTGACGCTGTCGCGAAGGCGCATCCCGTCAAGATATAAGCGGGTTTCGGTTCGAAGAGCGGCAGAGCGAACCCTGCTGAATTGGCTGTTTCGGGCCTGAAGGCCGGTTATTGGCCCCCGCATGTCGAGGACCCAAACCACCCCCCTGCCCCGTCTTGAAGCATCGGAAAACACCTCAA
>CALCPC010000572.1 GCA_937900975.1 uncultured Paracoccaceae bacterium | reverse complement strand
GTCAAGGCTGGTCCGCAGACCGGCGCCCAGCAGGTTGAAGCCAAGAACAGTGATGGCAATCGCAAGGCCTGGGATGGTCATAAGCCATGGGGCGCGGTTGATGTAGTCCCGCGACCCGGCCAGCATATAGCCCCATTCCGAGGTTGGGGGCTGGGCACCAAGCCCCAGAAAGCTAAGACCCGCGGCGGCAAGGATGGCCGTCGAGACGCCCAGCGTCGCGACAACGATCATCGTCGGCAGCACATTGGGCAGAAGATGTCCAAGCACAAGGCGTGCGGGGCCGGCGCCGGCGCTGATGCTGGCCTCGAAATAGGGCTTTGACGTCTCGACCAAAGCGGCCGCGTAGCAGGTGCGCGCATAAAACGGGATCCCGGCGACGCCCACCGCGATCACGGCGTTCTGCAAGCTGGGCCCCAGCACGGCAACAAAGCTGAGCGCGATCAGCGTTTCGGTGAACGAGAACAAAACATCCGTGCTGCGCATGAGGATCGCCTCGATCCACCCGCGCCGGAACGCGGCGACCATACCCACCGCCATACCGATGGTCAGAGAGATGCCAACCGCCACCCCGCCGATAAGCAACGTGATCCTGCTGCCGTAAAGAATGCGCGAGAGCATGTCCCGCCCAAACTCATCCGTTCCCAAAAGATGCGCCCCACCCGGCGGCAGAAACCGCCCTCCCGCGCCCATTTTGGTTGGACTAAACGGGGACAGCGCCTCGGCAAAGACAGCGCAGAAGATCAACAGCAGCACGATGGCCAAACCGATCGCCCCGCTGGGAGAGCCGATCAGCCGGCGCAAAAAGCCGGGGGATGTCGTTGGCGGTGCGTGGTCTGTGCCGATGCTCATGACCGTCTGATCCTTGGGTCCAACACGGCATAAAGCGCGTCAATCGCGATGGCGACGAACACGACCACGACCGAGAAGGTCAGGATAAAGCCCTGGATGATCGGGTAATCGCGCTGGAAGATGGCCTCGACAGCCATGCGCCCGACCCCGTTCCAGGAAAAGATGTTCTCCACCACAATCGCCCCGCCCATCATGAACGCGAATTGGAGACCCATCATGGTCACAACCGGCAACAGCCCCGCCCGCAGCACATGGCGCCGCAGAACCAGCGCTTTTGGCAGGCCCTTGGCAAAGGCGGTCTGGACGTAGTCCTGGCCCATGACGTCGATCATCGAGGACCGGGTGAGCCGCGCGAATATGGCCGCGTTGGACAGGCCCAGCGTCAGCGCGGGCAGGACCAGGTTCAGCCAGCCATTGCCGCTGACCGGCAGCCAGCCAAGCTCTAGCGCGAAAAAGAACAAAAGCATCAGCCCCAGCCAGAAATGCGGCATCGAAATGCCTGCAATGGCTATGATCATCAAAGCGATATCGATGAAACTGCCGGCGCGATAAGCCGCGAGAAACCCAATTGGAACGCCGATCAGGATGGCAATGAACATCGCAGCGCAGGCCAGAAGCAACGTGTTGGGCAGCCGCTGAAGGATCACGTCGAGAACCGGTTGGCCGCCCCGGATCGTGACGCCAAGATCGCCCTGCAGCAGACGCTCCATATACATCAGGTACTGCACGGGTATGGGCCGGTCGAGGCCGAGGGATCGGCGCACTTCTTCGATTTGTTCGGGTGTCGTGCCCTGGCTTTGGGCGTACATGATCTGCACTGGGTCGCCCGGCACGGCATGGATCAACACTGTGACCAGGATGGTCGTGATCCAGATTGTCAGTGCACCCATCGCAATCCGGGTGCCAAGAAATCGCCACATGAGGCAATCCTTTGTCAGCCCGTTGCCCAGGGCAGCAGCCCCGGGCAACGGATGGTCTTAGCCGCCCAGCTTCACATCCGAGAAGTTGGGGTAGACAAAGGGCGCCACAAAGAACCCTTCGACCTCTGGACGGACCGCGAAGACCCATTCCCACCCAGGCGTGTAAAGCGGCACGTGGATCGCATTCTCAAGAAGGTATTTGAAGACCTCTTGAACCTTGGCTTTGCGCGCGTCGAGATCCGTCAGGACGCGCGTTTCGTCCAGCATCGCGTCAAGCTCTGGCGAAGTGTATCCGCGATAGGCGCCGGGCGTGTGCCAGAGGGCGTAAAGGATGTCGGGGTCGTACCAAGACCAGGTCATCATATCCATCGAGCCGGTCGTGCCTTCGGTGTTCTCGTTTTCCTGCCGCACGCGGGCATTCAGCGAACCGATATCCATGATTTCGATGGATGCCTTGATGCCAACCTCGGCCAATTGCGCCTGAAAGACCTCACCCAGCTTCTGGCGGTTTCCGCCCGTCCAAACCAGCAGCGCAGTTTCGAGCGGGTTGGCCATGCTATAGCCAAGCTCCGCAAGCAGGGCCTTGGATTTCTCGGGGTCATAGGCCGGCCGATACTGGGCGCAGAAGTCTTGGTCGTTGCCGAAGACGCCGCGCGAGACCGGGCAGTTTTCCTGGATCGACAGATCGCCATAGATCAGGCTGATCGCCGCCGCCGCATCCGTCGCGTGCGCGACCGCGAGGCGGGCCCGCACATCGTTGAAGGGCGGGCGGTGCACGGCAAATTCCCAAAACACGTTCTGGCCCGTGTTCTCGGCGACGATGATCGACAAATCGCCCTCATCCTTGATCATCGGCACATCGTCGAAGGGTGGCTCGGCAATATGCACCTCGCCGGTCTTCAGTGCCGCAAGACGCGCTTGCGGCTCTGGCACGACGGTGATGATCAAGCCGTCTTCATGGGGCGCGCCGGGGTTTTCGGCCAACTTGCCAAAGTTCTGGTAGTCTGCGTTTTTCTCCAAAACGATCTGGTCGCCTTTTGTCCATGACACGAGCTTCCAGGGGCCGGAACCGATGGCTGTCGTGGTGCCGAACCCCTCACCATTGGTGTCGCAGATGATCGAGGAAAAGCTGTCGGCCAAAAACGGGATCAGCGCGACAAATGGCGTCTCTAGCGTCAGTTTGATGGTCAACGGGTCGATCACCTCGGCGCCGGAGATCGGACCCCAGCTGCCCTTGGTCAGGCTCGGCATGCCTTCATCGAACGCGGTGTCGATGGTGTATTTGACGTCATTTGCATCCAGCGGCGTGCCGTCATGGCACAGGACCCCGTCTTCCAGGCTGAAGGTGTATTCGGTGCCGTCCGCGTTGGCGTCCCAAGATTTGGCGACATGCGGAACTGGCAATCCATCGGCGTCCGTGGCCAAAAGCGTGTCGTAGAGCAGGCTCCAAACCTGCAGGGACAGCGTGCTTGTCGCGCGGTGGGGATCGAGCGAATCGATATCCCCGTACCGCGCCCAGACGATGTCATCCGCAGACAAGGGGCTTGCCAAGCCGGCCGCGATGGCCGCCGCACCGGCCCATCGGCGGAAAGTGGTGGTAAGTAAGGTCGTTTTTGTGCTCTCTGTGCG
>CALCPC010000571.1 GCA_937900975.1 uncultured Paracoccaceae bacterium | reverse complement strand
GAGGGGGCGCGCGGTTTTAGGGGCGCGGTTGGGGTTCTGTGGCGGCCTGGACGGATGGCGACCCCGGAAGGACTCGAACCCTCAACCTGGCGATTAGAAGTCGCCTGCTCTATCCAGTTGAGCTACGGGGCCGTGCGGCGCTGCCACCCCCCTGCGATAGCCCAGCCGATGGCGTCTGTCACTGGCCTTTCCGCCCGCGCGCGTCCCAAACGCCAGACTTGAGGGACGCGTGGAGGGCGAGGATGTTGGGACTGCCGAGCGTGGGATAGGCGGCGCGGACCAGCGGGTCATGGCCGGGGACAATCCGCGCGTCCTCCCCTGCGAGCGTTCGGAGCGTTGCGAACCCCGCCAGCATCGCGGCCATGTCTACAACAATGGGGAAGGGTTTGCCGCTGAGAAAATTCTCATAATAATGCGTGGCGTCGGAGGCGAGCACGACCGGCCCCCGCTTCGTTGCAACCCGAACGACCTGCAAACCCGTCGAATGGCCGCCGATCAGATGCACCTCCACCCCCGGTGCAACCTCCGCCGCGCCCGCGACGACCCGGACCCGCCCGTCGAAAAGCGCGCGGACCATGTCGCACACATGCGCGCCCGTGAACGGCGCGCGCAGCGCATCGTGGCACATGCAGGGGCCGGTGGCATAGGCCATCTCACGCTCCTGCACGATCAGTTTTGCATGGGGAAACGCAGCCAGCGAGCCCGCGTGATCGTAGTGGAGATGGGTCAGGATCAGCGTGTCGATGCTGCTGGCCGCGATCCCGGCATCGGCAAGCATCGCAACCGGGTCCTGCTCTACCGGCCGGTCGCGAGCACGCCCCTCGGCGCTGTCGTATCCGCAATCGACCAGAATGCGGCGGTCCGGGCGCTCCAAAAGCCAAACGTAATAGTCCATCGCATGCGGGCTGGCGTGGTCGCCGTCCAGGATGAAGCTGTCTTGGCGGGTGCGGCTGTTGCGTTCGGCGTATTTGAACGCCTTGATCGCCCAAGTCATACGCCGTCGACACCCATCTCGGACAAAAGCACCAGCATCTCGCGCCGCGCGGTCTCGCGGTGGGTGCGGTGCACGTCTGCTGCGCCGGCCCCGTCGCCGGCCCGGATCAACGCGATCAGCCTGCGGTGGTCGTCGTTCGACCGGTCAAGCCCAGAGCGGCGGTTCAGCGTCAGGATCCGCGCCCGGTGGACCTGATCGAAAAGGGTGGAAACAATGCGCTCTGCCCGCCGGTTGCCCGCATGTTCGATCAGCGCCTGGTGAAAGGCGCGGTCGGCTTCGGCCCAGCCGCGCAGGTCGTCGGCACTAAGCGCCGCCTCCATCGCCGCGACATGGGCGGTCAGCGCGTCCAGCGCCGCCGCCGGCGCCGGCATCTCGGCCAGACGGCGCGCGGCATAGGGTTCCAGCTCTGTCAGGATATCGTAGATCTCGCTCATATCCGCGCAGGAAATCGGGCGGATATGAATGCCAAGCCGCGGGCGGATATCGACGAACCCCTCCTCTTGAAGCCGAAGCGCGGCCTCCCTCAGCGGTGTGCGGCTGATCCCAAGCCGGGTGGCCAGCGTCTGCTCCAAATAGGGCTGACCGTGCTGCAGCTCATTTTCCATGATCATGTGGCGCAGCTTGGAAAACGCCCATTGCGTCCGCGTATCAGCCATCGCCGCCACCTGTTCCACAGCCTTGGACACCGCGTTCGACACCGGCTGGGCCAAGCGGCAGCTTGGCGCCCTCAGCCGCCGACCGATAAATCGCGGCCTCGATCTCAAGGTTCCTGAGATAGGCGGCGGCCAGCGTTTCCAGCGGGCGCCGCCCGGCGAGCCCGTCGCGCACATGCTCCTGAAACCGTTGAACGCAATCGCCGCCAAAGTCGCGGTCCATCCATTCATAGCCATGCGCCTGCCAGGCCGCCGCACCGCGGGGGCGCAGATGAAGACCGCCGTCGCCATCAAGGCGAAGCGTGGCAGCGCTGCCCTCGACCTCCAACTCACCCAGCGTTCGCCGGTGATTGCGCGCCGCGTGGTCCAGCGTGCGGTTGCCGTCAAAGACAGCCCGACAGCCTGCGCCGAAATCAAAAATCACAAGGCCCGCATCCTCCCCGACGATCACTGGGTTTATCCGCCGAAGGTCGGCATAGATCGCCGTCGGCTCTCCCAGAAGATACCTGAAAACGTCGATGAAATGAATACCCGTCTCGTTGATCAATAACCTCGGCATCGTGAGGAAATATTTCTGCCGGTCGAGATAGGCATCCGCACCGCTTCCATCACCGGGGCGCAGGTGAAAGCGCGCTTGGCAAAGCGCGCCAAGCCGGCCCGAGCCGATCAGCGCGGCGGCTTCCCGATACCAGGGTTGAAAGCGAAAATTCTCGTGCACAATCAGGGGCGTCGCCTGCGCATCCGCCTCCGCCGTCAGGGTCCGGGCAGTGGCGAGGTCGAGGGCGAAGGGCTTTTGACAAACGATGGCGCCAACCCCGGCATCAAGGCCCGCGCGGATCAGCGCGGCATGGCTGGCCGGTGGCGTGGCGATGTCCAGAATGTCGGGCCGGATCTTGGCCACCATCGTCGCAGCCTGGTCCCAGACCGGACAGCCATAGCGCTGGGCGGCGTCCGCGCGCCGGGCGGCGTCCGGTTCGGCGATGCCCGTCAGCGTGACACCGTCCATGCGCTGCCAGGCTGCGAGCTGGAACGCCGCGAAGTACCCCGCGCCGACGCTGGCCACGCGCAAGGGCATCAGCCCAAGCGATCGCGAACGGCGGCGGCAACCGCGCCCGTGCTGGCGCTGCCGCCCAGATCGGCGGTCAGGACCCGGCCCTCGGCCAGGACGGAGGCGACGGCGGTTTCGATGGCCTTGGCCATGCGGCCAAGGCGTGGATCCTGCCGCCGCTCTGCCAGCCAGTCGCACATCATGCCCGCCGACAGGATCATCGCCAAAGGGTTGGCGATACCCTGCCCCGCAATATCGGGCGCAGAGCCGTGGCAGGGCTGAAACACCGCCGCCGCGTCGCCGATATCGGCCGAGGGCGCAAGGCCAAGCGAGCCGAGCAGCGCCGCACCAAGATCCGAGAGAATGTCGCCGAACATGTTTTCGGTAACCATCACATCGAACTCCCACGGGCGCTGCACCATCCACATGGCCATCGCGTCGACATAGGCCGCGTCGGTGGCGATGTCTGGAAAAGCGGCGGCACGCTCTTCAAAGATTTGGCGGAAAAACCAAAAGGCGCGAAACACGTTGGCCTTGTCGACACATGTGACGCGGGCGGGGCGACCGCGCTGCTTTGCCCGTGTGCGCGCGAGATGCAGCGCGAAATCGAACACTTTCTCAGAGGTGGCGCGCGTGATGCGCAGCGTCTCGGTCGCGTCGCGGTCGCTGACCACGCCCTCGTTCATATGGGCAAAAAGACCCTCGGTGCTTTCCCGGATCAGGACAAAATCGATGCTTTCGGCGCGCGGGTCGGCAAGCAGGGTTTTTTGCCCGGGAAAAACCTTCACCGGACGCACCCCGGCGTAAAGGCCAAGACGGAACCGCAATTCGATCTGCGGCGTGATCTCGGTCCCGTCGGGCTTGCGGATGCCGGGCAGGCCCATCGCGGACAAAAGCACCGCATCCGCGGCTTTCGCGGCGGCAACAGACGCTTCCGGCAGCGCCTCGCCGGTGGCGGCATAATGGCCGGCGCCCGCGGGATGCTCTGTGATATTCAGCGGCGGACCGGCGGCGTTGGCGCGCGCAAGCTCCAGCACCTCAAGCGTCGGCGTCATGATCTCTGGCCCGATCCCATCGCCCGCGAAGACACAGATTTCGACAGGGCTGACGGGAACGCTCATAACAGATCCAAATCTGGGGGTGACTTGCGGGACAGCCAATGTATACATTACCCAACAGAAGCTGGCAAGGAGGGATGGCGATGCATGTCGTGATGGTCGCGTGGCGGGTCAAACCCGAAGCAATCTCGGCGTTCGCGGCCCGGGTCGGCAGCCAGGCGCTGGCCTCGCTGGCCGAGGAGGAGGGGTGCCGCCGCTTTGACGTCGCGCAATCCACCGAGGATCCGGCGCGGTTTCTGCTGTATGAGATCTACGCCACCCAGAAGGTTTTTGAGGATCTCGGACGGACGCCGCATTTCCTCAGCTTCTCGGCCGATGTGGTGGAGATGACGCTGGAAAAGACCGTGCAACAATTCACTTTGTTGCGCGTATAGATAGGACGCCCGCGTTGGATTTCGTATTCTAAACCAGCCCCCCCCACAGACCCGGGGGTAAAGCCCTGGGTTGGCGCATGACGGCGATCGGTTGTGTATTTGGCCGGAAGTCGACGCTAAGCATCTGAAACAAAACAACACCCGCCGGCGGTCGCTGGAGCCGCGCACAAGGCCCCGGCGGGGCGGGTGTTGACCCACCCTGCGCCCCGCCGCGCGCCGGCGCCCCCCCGCAACCGACAGCGGCAGCTGACATTCGGGCAGCGCGGTTAACAGCGCTTCGCGACGGCGGCAGGCTCATCGCCAGCCTGGCGGACCGGATACGCGGATCCAGCGCGGTTTCGATGCCGCGCCTTCGCGGAATGCGCCGTAAGCCACGCCTCCGCGGCAAGCGCCGTACGCCGCGCCTCCGCGGCAAGCGTTGTGACAAGATCGGCAAAAAGCAGGAACCCAGCGGCCTGCGCCTTGCGCGCGGCGCGCATCGGAAGGCGCGCCGCAACCGGCCGCGCTTACCCCAGATCGAAGCGCCGACCCGCTGACCCGATCTCAAGCCCCGCTTCGGTCGATCAGACGACTAGGGGCCTGTCGGTATCGACGCCACCACCCTGATCGGGGATCGTGTGCGCCTCACCATGTGCGTTTTGCGTGCAGGCTGAAACGCTGTCTGAAAACACGCCCAAAAAGCAGGGCTTTGCCCAACTTGGGGCAGCGCACCCAACGGACAGCAAGATCACCCCGGCCCAACGCTGAAGGCGATCTGGCACCGCTTTCGGGCGCCGGTCGCAGGCCAAAAATACGGCCAGTAAGGCGCGCCGCCGACTTTGGCGCAGGGTTTATCCGAAGACCTGCGAACCGGCCAAACTGAGCCCTGACCGGCCGTTCGCCGCTCTGCGGGTTGCCTGCCCTGTCGTTCCGGGATCCGACAGGGCGTTAGGTGCGCACATCGGGTCCTTGACGCCCTGTACGGGCGCCAATTTCGGCCAACATATCGACAGCCGCGATCACGTCGGCCAGCGCGGTTTGCGGATCGTCTTGCTGGCGCTCGGGCACCGGTTCGGGGCGTTCGAGGTAGACCCGCAGCGTCGCGCCCTCCGTTCCCGTACCGGACAGGCGCAGCACGGCCCGCGCGCCCCCTTCGAAGGTAAAGCGAAGCCCCTGACGCTCGGCCCGGCTGCCGTCCACTGGGTCGTCATAGGCAAACTCATCCGCCGTGGCGACCACCAGGCCCGCGGCCCGCGTCCCGGGAAGCGACCCAAGGCTGCCGCGCAGCGCTTCCATCAGCGCGTTTGCCGCAGTGGCATCGACAGCCTCATAATCGTGGCGAGAGTAGTAGTCGCGCCCAAAGATGCGCCAATGATCCGCCAAGATCTCGGCCACGCTTTCCCGGCGCACGGCAAGGATGTTCAGCCACAACAGCACCGCCCAAAGCCCGTCTTTCTCGCGCACATGGTCCGAGCCTGTGCCGGCGCTTTCCTCTCCACAAAGCGTGGCGCGCCCGGCGTCGAGAAGCGTGCCGAAGAACTTCCAACCCGTCGGCGTCTCATAGGCCGCGATCCCCGCGGCCTTGGCCACACGGTCGACCGCGCGGCTTGTCGGCATGGAGCGTGCGACGCCGGCCAGCCCACCCGAATAGGCCGGCGCGTGATGCGCGTTGGCGGCCAGAACCGCAAGGCTGTCGGACGGGGTGACATAGCTCCCCCGGCCGAGGATCATGTTGCGGTCGCCATCGCCGTCGGAGGCCGCGCCAAAATCCGGTGCTGCGTCGCTCATCATCAAATCGACCAGGGGTTTTGCCCAAACCGGGTTCGGGTCGGGGTGGCCACCGCCAAAATCGGGGCTTGGGACCGCGTTAAGAACCGATCCCGGCGCCGCGCCAAGCCGCCCCTCCAAAATCGCCAGCGCATAGGGCCCGGTGACCGCATGCATGGCATCGAAGCGCAGCGTGAAGCCGCCGGCAAAAAGCGCGGCGATGGCGTCAAAGTCGAAGATCTCAGCCATCAGCGCCGCATAATCGGCGACAGGATCGACCACCTCGACGATCATGGCGCCGAGCGACGTCTCGCCGAGCCGGTCAAGATCGACGTCCGGCGCCTCCAACATGTGATAGGCGGCGATGCTTTCGGTCGCGGCGTGGATCCGGGCCGTGACATCCTCGGGCGCGGGGCCGCCGTTGGAGGCGTTGAACTTCACCCCGAAATCCCCGTTCTCACCACCGGGGTTGTGGCTGGCCGACAGGATGATGCCACCATCGGTCTCGTACTTGCGGATCAGGTTGGACACAGCTGGTGTCGACAAGATGCCATTTTGCCCGACGATC